>DATFZA010000590.1:0-5081 GCA_035314765.1 Bryobacteraceae bacterium | reverse complement strand
TGATGGCGCCTACGGCCGCACGAAGGATGCGGATGCGCACCTTATCGTTCGAGAGCTTCTGCATCATCTCGCTGAGCACCTCGGCGGTGCCGCCGACGTCCGTCTTGAGAATGATATTCAGCTCTTTAACTTCGCCTTCCTTGAGCTGCTCATGCAGTTGCTCCAGCGTAATCCGGGTGCCCTTGGACATGGCGGCGTCGCGGGCGCGCGCCTCGCGATAGATCACGATCTGCTTGGCCTTGGCGGTATCGGTGACCACCTGGAAGCTGTCGCCCACTTCAGGTAAAGATTCGAGACCGAGCACTTCGACCGGTGAGGACGGCCCGGCTTCGCGCACCGGTGTGCCGCGGTCGTCGAACATGGCGCGAACTTTGCTGAAGACCGAACCGCAGATGAAATAGTCGCCCACCTTGAGCGTTCCGTTGCGCACCAGCACCGTGGCCACGGGGCCGCGGCCCTTGTCCAGCTTCGCTTCAATGACGTTGCCGGATCCGGGACGGTCGGGATTGGCTTTGAGATCGCCCAGGTCGGCGACCAGTAGAATCATTTCCAGCAGCAGATCGAGGTTGGTGCGGGCGCGGGCCGAAACCGGCACCATCACCGTGTCGCCGCCCCAATCCTCCGCTAACAGCCCACGATCGGCCAGTTGCTGCTTCACGCGTTCCGGTTGCGCGTCTGGTTTGTCGATCTTGGTGATCGCCACAATGATCGGCACTTTGGCCGCTCTGGCGTGATCCAACGCTTCCAGCGTTTGCGGCATTACGCCGTCGTCGGCCGCCACCACGAGAATGACGATGTCGGTAACCTTGGCGCCGCGGGCGCGCATGCGGGTGAAGGCTTCATGACCCGGCGTGTCAATGAACACAATTTTGCGGTCGTTGTGTTCCACTGAGTATGCGCCGATGTGCTGCGTGATGCCTCCGGCTTCGCGCTCGGCGACACGGGAGGAACGAATGGCGTCCAGGAGCGATGTCTTGCCGTGATCGACGTGCCCCATGATGGTGACCACCGGCGCGCGCTTGATCAGGTCTTTGGTATCTTCGGCGAGTTCGATGTCCTGCGTGGACTCCTGCTCGTAGCTGACCTTGTTGGTGGAGGCGCCAAAATCGCGCGCCAACTCCTCCGCCATCTTAGTGTCGAGCGTCTGGTTGATGGTGGCGAAAATCTTCTTCTCCACCAGTTTCTTGATCACCAGATTGGCGCGAACACCCAGTTTTTCAGAAAGCTCTTTTACAGTGATGCCTTCGGCGACCGTGATTTCGCGGTCGATGGGAGGCGGGGCGGCTTGTTGGTCGCCGCGCCGCGTAGGCATCCGCAGACGACCCTCTTCTTCTTCCCGCCGGCGGTCGCGGGAAACCGGTTTGCCCTGATGCCGGCGCTGCTGCTCGGTAGGAGGCGGAGCCGAGGGTTCGATCCGCATCGTCGGCGACGTCGGATGCATCGGACGGGTGCGCGGGCCGGCGGGACCTCGACCGGCGGGGCCACCCGGACCACCAGGCCCCGGAGGCATTCCCGGACCACGCATCATCGGCTGGCCCGGCCGAATCGGTCCTCGATACAACGGTTGGCCGGGCACCGGACCAGCGGAAGGCCGGGTGGGCAAACCTGGACGAGGTTGCTGCGGAGGCGGCGCCTGTCCCGGCATCGGTTTCACTTGCTGCTGTTGTAACCGCGCCACCAAGTCCGGGCGCGGCGGCACCACCGGCCGGGCGGCGGGTTGGCCCGCAAGGTTGGGACGCACTTGCTGGCGCAGGGGCACGCTGGGCGCAGGCGGCATGGGCCCGCTTCCTTCTAGAGAAGGCGCGGCCGGCGGCGGGGCCGCAGCGGCAACTCCGGGAGTTGGCCGGACCAGGGCCGGACGAGGAATCTGAGGCGTCTGCGGCATGGCTCGAGGCGCGCCAGGCGTCACCGTTGACGGCGCCGAGGGAGTCATGACCTGAGGCACAGCGGGTGGCAAGGGCTGCCTGGGCCCGGAAAGAATCTGGCCGGGCCGCGGCGTGGGAGGCGCGGTCGGCAAGGGTTTCGCCGGGATGCTGGCTGAGCGGGGCGCCGGATGACCGGGTTGTGCGCCGTGCGCGGCGAGCGGCGGATGAACCGGGGACGACGAAGCCAGCGGGGGCCGAATCGGAGCGGGACGGAGTTTGGGCGCATTTTCCGCCGCGGTGAGTTCCTCGGCCGCTAAAGCAGGTTCCTCGAGAGCGGCCGCAGGTAGAGTTTCCGGTCCGGTAAACCGCGGGCTGACAAGCGCGCTCGGGGCCTCGGGCCTGGCTGGCGGCTGGGCCTCGGTTACGGGAATCTCTTCCTCATGAAGCTCCAATGCGGTTTCGGCATGGGCTTCGATCTCGCCCGCGGCAGCAGCTGTCTCCGCCGCGGCGTTCTCCGCGGCAACGGCCGCGGCGCGTCCAGCGCCGGCGCCATTGGCTCCGAAGTGGGCTCTAACGAGTTCCGCGATGTTGTCGTCGAGCGAGCTGGAGTGGGTTTTCTTCTCGGTTACGCCGAGCGACGGCAGCAATTCTACGATTTCGTGCGAGGGAACCTCCAATTGCCGGGCCAGCTCGTTGATGCGGATTTTACTCATATGGGAAAAAACTGCAATGGGCTCGAAGGGCGCCGCCTTACCCGACGTGGTCCGAGTCCTCCATCCTATCAGATTCACCTTTCTCCACTACTGAAACCAAGGGCGCCAACTCTTCGGACGCTTCCGGCTCGGGGGCAACCGCTAGCGGGTCTTCTTGAGCCAAAGTCTCCACTGCTATCTCTTTTTCAGCCGCCACTAGCTCTTCTTCGGCGGCGGCGATCTCTTTTTCACCCACCGCAAGCTCGGATGGCTCGCCGCCAGATCGATCCTCTTCCGCAGGCTGTTCGAACTGGCCGTAATACCCGTTTACGGCCATCAGGATCTTCTCGATCATGGGAGCGTCAATTCCCGGCAATACTTCTAAATCTTCGGGCGTCATGGAGCCCAACGCCTCCACCGTGCCCACCCCGCCTTCCATCAGCTTCTGGACAATATTATCCGCCAAACCATGGTCGATGAGCACCGATACAGGCGCCCCCGCCGGCACCAGCGCGGCCATGGCAGTCTCCACTTCCTGGCGCTTTTCTTCCTCGCTCTTGATATCGATCTTCCAGTTCAAGAGCTTGGCCGCCAGGCGTACGTTCTGGCCCTTCTTGCCGATAGCGAGGGACAGTTGTGTGTCGTCGACGATCACTTCCATGTGCTTATCGGCGCCGTCGACAATAGCCACCCGCGAAATTTTCGCCGGGCTGAGCGCGTGCGTGGCGAATACCACGGGATCGTCCGAGTATTCGATGATGTCGATTTTTTCACCGCGCAGTTCGCGAATGATGGATTGTACCCGCATGCCCTTCATGCCGACGCATGCGCCCACGCTGTCGACATCGCGGTCGCGGCTGATCACGGCAATCTTGGTCCGTTCTCCCGCTTCCCGCGCGCACCCGCGAATCACCACGGTGTTGTCGTAAATTTCCGGCACTTCCTGTTCAAACAAGCGCATGACCAGCTCCGGAGCTCCGCGCGAAACAATGACTCCCGAGTTTTTGCCGGCTTTTTCCACGCTCTTGATCACGCAGCGGACGCGGTCGCCCACGCTGAAATTCTCCAGCTTGCTTTGCTCCTTTTTCGGGAGCCGGGCTTCGGTCTTGCCCAAATCGCACACCAGATCCTGGCCTTCAATGCGCTTCACCGTGCAGTTGACCAGTTCGCCCACACGGCCCGAATACTCGGAAAAAATCGTGTCGCGCTCGGCCTCACGCACCTTCTGCAGGATCACTTGCTTGGCGGTCTGCGCGGAAATCCTGCCGAGCGAATCGGTCGGCTTAGGAATGCGAACTTCCGAATCCATCTGCGCGGCCGGGTCCAGCTTCAAAGCCTGATCGAGAGTAATTTCCTTGCTGGGATCCTGCACGCTCTCGACCACTTTCCGGACCCCGAAGATCTCCAGGGCGCCGGTCTTGGCGTTGAATTCCGCGCCCAAATCCTCCGTGGTACGAAAATGCTTCCGCGCGGCCACGAGCATGGCGTCTTTCACCGCGTCGATGACGATCTGCGGATCGATGCCCTTTTCCTTGCTCAGAATCTCGATGGACTGATAGATGCTACCCACAATTTCCTCTTCTTTGAATGTCCAGGGGGAATTACCACTCAAACTTCAGGTTGGCTTTTTCGACCTGCGCTAGCGGAATGTGAATCAACTTACCCGCGGCGGATTCCAACGCAACCACGCCGTCGGTAAATCCCGCCAGCGTACCTTCCCAACGGCGGCAATTTTCGAGCGGCTCGCGTAACACGAGCTTCGCCTTTTGCCCGACAAATCGCTCAAAGTCCTTCGCCTTTGTCAGCTTGCGCTCCAACCCCGGGGAACTCACTTCCAGCGTATAGCGCTCTCCCGGTACGACGTCTTCCACGTCGAGAATAGTACCGACCTGCTGCGAAATAAACTCGCAATCGGCGTGGGAAACCCCTGTGGGCTTATCTATATAGATACGCACCAGGCGCGCTTTCCCGCCTCCCAGCACTTCCACGTCAACCGTTTCGATGCCTTCCGGCTCGCCCACGCGTTGGGCGATCTCGGCGATCTGGGCGGCGATGGTTTGTCCGGCTTCCGTCATCCGTTCTCGACTGCAATAAAAAAGTGGGCTTTCGCCCACTTTCGCTTTCGACAATTTTAGTATAGCACCCTGTGGACAGTTTGTTGGAAATCGGGGAACGGCGCAGCCGCGATCGAGCTGTGGCCGCTTGCCGCTTGATCCCCCGCTCACGGTCGGGCCACATTTAGCCTAGCCCCCATGTACTTAGCCAGCCGAGGATACGGGGGAGCTACGATCGTCACGACCGCTGGAATGTCCTTCTCCGGCGCACCTGCGGCTTGCGCCGGCAGGATAGAAGCGAAAATGAACCACATGGCGATGGCATCATTCCGTCCCAGGTTCTCACAAAGGTGTAAGTCGTCTATTTTGGAAAAGCGATCTGGACCCCAGAAATTATTTTCCTGATCGGGCTCATCTCCGCGGCCCGCTAAGCAGTCGAGCTCTATCATCCCAAACCGCTACGATTGACT
>DATFZA010000589.1:0-14112 GCA_035314765.1 Bryobacteraceae bacterium | reverse complement strand
CGAATGTCGCTATCAATCGCATCCTGAAGGAATTCACGGTGCGTCCCGCGAGTGGCGGCAGCGGGCTTGACCTCTTTGCCGAACCATGGGCCATTGGCGGAAATTCCTACCAGCTGGGCGGATTCCCGGTGGGCTGGTCTGAGTGGAACGGTATGTTTCGGGACACCATGCGCGAGGCGCAGAATGAGTTGGGGAACATGACCATCTACATCACTCAGGATGCGAACGATTTCACCGGTTCGTCCAACCTATTCCAGAGCAGCGGCCGTTCGCCTTGGAACTCCGCGAATTTCATCGATATTCACGATGGCTTGACGCTGAAAGACGTCTATTCCTGCGATGGTTCCAACAACAACCAGGCCTGGCCGTACGGACCATCGAGCGGCGGGACCAGCACCAACTACAGTTGGGATCAAGGAGGAGCGGCGGCGGATGAACGCCGTGCGGCGCGCACGGGAATGGCCTTCGTAATGTTGTCCGCCGGAACACCGTTAATGCAGGGCGGCGGCGAATACTTGCGGACGTTGCAGTGCAACAACAATGCCTATAATCTCGACTCGACTGCCAACTGGCTGAACTATAGCTGGAGCACCGACCAATCGAACTTCTACAACTTCGCTCAGCGCAGCATCGCCTTTCGCCTGGCGCATCCGGCCCTGCGGCCAGTCACTTGGTATACGAACAGCCAGGTGGTGTGGTACGAGCCGAGCGGCGCGGTCGCGACCAGCAGCTATTGGAACAATACCAGCAACTATGCGATCGCCTACACCATCAATGGGTCGTCCTTTGGCGACTCCAATTCGATGTATATCGCCTATAACGGGTGGTCGGGCAGCGTGAATTTCACTTTGCCCGCGCCTCCTACCGGAACGAACTGGTACCGGGTGACGGATACCTGCGATTGGAACGACGGTCCGAACACGTTTGTTACGCCAGGAAACGAAACCTTGATCGGCGGCGGAGGCAGCACTTACGGACAGTGCGGCCAGAGCTTGCTGCTGCTGATCTCGAAGTGATTAGGGGGGCGAACGTTGCTATATTGAAGCGACATGTTCGAGCGTTACGTAGAAAAGAGCCGGCGGGTGATTTTCTTTGCGCGCTATGAAGCGAGCCAATTGGGCAGCCCGTATATTGAGACCGAACACTTGCTGCTTGGCATATTGCGCGAGGACAAGTCCCTCGCGCACCGTTTCCTGCCGCCTCCCACGGTTGAGGCCATTCGCCTACAAATCGAGCAAAGCAGTACAAAGGGCGAAAAGATCCTCACCTCCGTAGACCTCCCGCTGAGCCACGAATGCAGGCGTGTGCTCGCCTATGGCGCCGAGGAGGCCGAGCAGATGCACCACAAGCACATCGGCACGCATCATCTGTTGCTGGGTTTGTTGCGGGAAGACATGTCCTTCGCGGCCCAGTTGCTGCAGGAACATGGAGTGGGGCTTGCGAGGGTGCGTGAGGAAGTGTTGCGGTCAGACCTGGAGCCGGAAGGGCTCGGCCGCAGGAGAGAACCGCCTGAAGCTTTGGTCCAGCTCTTGCGTGCTTGGGAGGAGCAAGGCGGCGTTACGGTGGCGACAGATGCATATGTTGCGAATCACACTCCCGACTTTGCCATTTACGTGGGTGGCGCGTTGAAGATAGAGGAACAGGCGATCGCCCAACTGATCCGCCGGTTTAAGTCCATCGTGCGTGACATGGAAAACGCGATTGCAAACCACGAGTTCGAGCAGGCGCGCCACCTGTCGCAGGAAGAGCACAAGCTGCGCGAGCGCTTGCGCCAGTTGTGTGAGCGGCACAATTTGACGGCGCCGGCAGAGAGCGAATTGCGTGACCCGGTACCTGTGCTCTGTATCGAAATCGTCCGCGACGAGCGCTTTTCGAATATGCGCAAGCGTTTCGCCGATTACCTATCGGCGGGCGTGGAGCAAGTGTGGGCGCTGGATTTTTCAGCTAAGCGAGCCTACACCGTCACCACGGCCGATGGCCTACGCGAGTTTGCTGGGGAAACTCTGCGGATGACGCAACCTGCCCTCGAACTGAAGCTAGCGGCCGTCTTCCCTTAAGAAACATCGCACAAGCCTCGCCCGGTGTTACGCCTCTTGCAACGGCAATCTCAGCACGAACCGCGCTCCGTGCTTCACGTCCGGGTCAGCCCACAAGTTACCTCCGTGATCGAGCACCGTCTCGCGTGACAACGCCAGACCCAGGCCCAGGCCGCTGGTCTTTCCCTCGGTAACGAAGGGTTTGAAGAGCAACGGCGCGATCGAAGCCGGAATGCCCGGGCCAGTGTCCTCGATGTAGACGCGCACTTCAGAAGGCTCTCTTTCGGCCCAGATCCGCAACGATCCGCCCTCCGGCATGGCTTCAATTGCATTGCTGAGCAGGTTTTGAAACACCCGTTCCATGGGAGACCGGTCGAGGGCGGCCTCAATGTCCGCCGGTACCTCGATACCGATCTCCACATTGAACCTGGCGGCCGCCGGAGCGACCATCTCGCGGGCGGCTTCAATCACCTCGCGCAAACGGCACTGTTCGCGGACATGGGGCCGGTCGCTGCGCGCGTCTGACAACTCCTGGAGCAAGGCCTGCATCCGGCGGGACGCGTTGTAGATGTTCGCGGCCAAACGCTTGACCTGAATGGGCGAGAGTTCATCGTCGACCAGCATCTCGGAGCCGCCGTAAATGGACGCCAGGGGATTGCGCAAGTCGTGCACAATCGAGGTGGATAACCGGCTGATGGTCGCGATCCTCTCGTTGTGGATCAATTCTTCACGGGCGCTGCGCACGGAAGCGCACATGGAGTTGAACGTGCGCGTGAGGCGTCCGATTTCGTCCTCACTAATGACAGGCACGGTGACGTCGTAGTTCCCCTTGGCTATCTCAGCGGCCGCGCGATCCAACGCGTGCACTGGCTCGAGCAACCGCCGCGCGAACAAGTAGGTGAGCAACAGTCCGGCCACCAGGCCGAACGCCCCGAGCGCGACGATGGTGGTGCGCAAGCTGGCAATCCGGTTGCGCGCCGCGTCAAAAGAGCGCAGGATCTGCAATTCGCCCACCGGTTGGCCTTTCACGTCCATCAGCGGAGTGACGAAGCGCGCGTAGTCGCTGGTCACCGCGCCCGGAGCCAAGGTCGACGCAATCACCTTACCCTGCGATAGGAAGACAAAGTCACTCCCGCCGGTCGCCTGCTTGAGGTCGTGGACCAAATCCGTGTCCACCACCACGCCCGCCACCAACACGTTTAATAGAGCGCTCCCCGTTGCCGCCGCCACATACACCGGTGTCACCACGATCTGGAATAGTTGTCCGTTGTGGACGACAAATCCGATGGCTTGGCGGGGAAAGACCGGGTTCGCCTCCCGCACAGCGGTAACTTCGCGAAATTCGTTCGCCGCCGCGCCGCCGACCGCGGCCAGTACCGCGCCATCGGGATCGGTCACCAGAAACAGCGCGCCGCGGCGCGCTATTTTGTCCCACACTTCTCCGGCAGTATCGCGGATGGTGGCCGCATCGCGCGTACTAAACGCCGCGCGGATATCGGACATTCGGCTCAATACCAGGCTGACTGAGGCCAGCTCTTGCGCGCGGGCACGCCACAGCGATTCATATGCCTGAAAGCTGGCGCGGACTTCCTCCTCCAGGCTCTGCGACGCGATGCGGACAAATTGATTCTGGCCGATCCAGCCCATAGCCCCAAACAGCAGCGTCAGCGCTAGCGACGTCGAGAACAGTACCTTCCACAACAGCGATACCCGGTTCATTTGCGCACCGCCGGATACACTCCACGCGCGTCTGGGGCGGGCGAATAGTCGTGGCCATATTTGTTCTTGTGCGGAATCGCGAGATAGCCGCTTTCTGAAACCGAGATCGGCGCCAGCCGCAGGCCTTCCGGTCCCAAATTGATGGTCTGCTTTAGTGCGTCCAGTGTCGCTTGCGTCGCCCGTTCGTGAAAGACCTGCAGGGTGTAAACGCCCGGAGGGACCTCGGAGACGTTGAATGCGCCGTCCCGCCTGGTGACGGCAAACCAGGGACTTTCCAACACCGCGATCACCGCGCTCATAGTGGAGTGGATATTGCAAAACACCCGCACGATGCCGGGCCGGGAGAATTGCACGCCTCGATTGGTCCCGGGGGGATAGAGCCCGACGTCGAAGATTTGTCCGTTATAGCTCGAGAAAGCATTGTGAAAGATGGGATCGAAATTCGGGAAATCTACGGTAGATCCCACCGGAATCGCGAGCACATGGGGTGTAAATGTTTTGTTCTTCTGCACCATGCGCGCGTGAATGCCGGCGATGTCCGGCTTCGGGCCCGAGGCTGGCATCAGCCAAATCACCACGCCCGAATAGTCCATGGCCCGAACGCTGGGGTCGCGCGAGTCGCGCAATTGCACCGAGCCCGAAATCGTGGCTCCGGCCAGTCTCAAAACAAGAAATGTGCTAAAACAAATACGCCAGAGCCAGATCATAGTGAGGATTTATCGCGGTATTGCCACCCAAATAGGTCGTGCGAACTTGCGAGAACTCAAAGCTGGTGACAACATTCGGCGCCAAATGGTACATGATATTGCCCGCGTACTCCTGGTTCTTGGCGATGCTCCCCAGAGACAGGTCCACGTTGCGGTCGTCTTCCTGCCCTCCGTAGAAATGAAATGTCATGCGCGGCGTGATGTGAATGGCGAGTTGCGCCCACCCGCCCTTCGCGTGAACCGGTCTGGCCTGGTAGTCGAGCACAGTGATGCCTTGCCGCAATCCGCCGACCACTCCGGTATTTTCGCCGCTGAAGAACTGGCCGGTAAAATCAATTCTGGACAGCGGCCGAATCAGCCAATCCAGCGAGAAGATGCGGGAAGGGACGCTTTGCCCATCGAAGTGGCTCTCGCTGGTATGAAACCCCGGCGCGATCTCGATCCGCCGGTCCGCCGATTGGGCCCAAAATTCAAACCGGCCTTCGATGCCGGGCCGCGGCGATGCCGGCGATCCCTCGTAACTTTCGTTGGTCTCATACACGCCTCCCTGAGCCCGCAGTCCGGCGTTGTCGCCGAAGGCGACGCGTTGTTCCACTCTGAATTGTGGCGACCACAGCCACAGGTTGCCGGCGCCGGTGAGTGGCGACACTCCCACTTGCGCCAGCGAATCAGGCTCACGCGGCGCGATGATTGGCTTGTCCTGGCCAAACGAGATGGTCGTGTTCTTCCAGGCCAGATCGAGAGTGGCCACTCGCAAGCGCATCAGTTGATTCAAAGATGTTCCGTTGCCTCCGAAAAAATCGAAGAACAAAGTCCCGCTCGCTTTACCGCCGCCGGGTAGGTCCGGGCCATTGAAGTTAAAGCCGAGCACTGTCTGCCGCAAGGACGCTCCCGCCCCCGCCGCTCCCGCAGTTGCGCTTGCCACCACCGGATTCATTTGACCGCTGCTGTTGCGTCCATTGAGAAATGCGTTGAACAGGACAGTGCCGGTCAGAGCGATCGGGAACCTCTGTTCGGCGCCCACCTTGCTTTGATCCAGATCCGCCACTCGTTGTTCTTGGACCGCGAGTTTTTCCCCCGGCGGAACAGGTGCTTCCGACGACGACGCAGCGGCCTGGGCCGAGATCTGCTGCCGCGACATCTCTTGCCGCGACATCTCCTGTTTTAACTCCCGGACCTCTTGCAACAATTGACGATTCTGCTCCTCCAGCCTGGTAAGCCGTTCGAGAACTTCTTTCATCTCCTGGGCGGCACAGATGCTGGAAATCGCCAGCAGGAAAGCGGCATACTTAACGGCCATCGATCAGTTCCTCCAGTTTCTGGCGCACAGCGCCGGGTGAATATGGTTTAGAGAAAAAGGCGCTCGCTCCGGCCGACCGGGCCCGCCGGGGCGTCTCGGGGTCGGTATCGCCACTGATCACTAGTACGGGCAAATGGGCAAAACGATCGTCCTGCCTCAGTTTGGAAACGAACGCGAGACCATCCATCGTCGGAAGATGCAGATCGGTAATCACCGCTCCGACTTCGGAACTCTCCAAAGCGTGCATGGCCTCTTCGGCCGATCCGGTGACTTGCACCACAAATCTGGGATGGCAGTCCAGGGCGATTTCCAGCGTCGCCGCGCAGTCGTCGGAGTCTTCCACCACCAAAACCAGATGTGACTTGGCGCTCATGGCACGAACCTGTAGCCCACCCCGTGCAGCGTGACAAAGTGGCGCGGAGTTTCGGAATCCGGTTCGAGCTTCTGCCGCAGGCGGACCACGTGCGCGTCCACCGTGCGCGTATTCGGAAACGAATCGTAGCCCCACACCGAGTTCAGCAGAACATCGCGGCTCAACGGCTTGCCGGGATTTTGAAGAAAGAAGGCCAGGAGATTGAATTCGGCGCGGGTGAGTCTTACGTCTTCGCCGGCACGGCGGACCATGCGGCGCTCCAGGTCTACATCGACATCGGAGAAGGACATCACGTCGTGCGTGCCGGTGGGCGAGCGGCGCAAGACGGCCCGGATGCGCGCCAGCAGCTCGCGTGACCCAAAAGGCTTTACGACGTAGTCGTCGGCGCCCATCTCGAGCAGCAGAACCTTGTCGATCTCATCGCCTACCGCGCTGAGCACGATGATGGGAGTCTGCATGCCCGCCGAACGCATGCGCTTACAGACTTCGATGCCGCTAAACCCGGGCATTCGCAAGTCCACCAACACGAGTGCCGGCGAGGCGGCGAACGCCTCTTGTAGGCCTGTCTTCCCATCCGCCGCCAGTACCGGGCGGAAGCCCTCTTTTTCCAGCATCAGGCCGATGGTGTCTCGCAGGCTTTCGTCATCGTCGATGACCAGAATGGTCTGCATGGAAAGCTGCCCGATTGTACCCCGATTTCCGGAGGTTCTCGTCGTGTTCACAATTAGTTTACAAAGAGTTAGCGCAGAGGGCTACTCTGGCGTGACTTTGGCCGCCCCACAGGTCCGATCTTCAAGAAGCCGAAAGGTGTGCACTGGGCCACCAAAGCGCGAGCGGCCGCCAAAGACCGTGTTGTCCTTGGGTAGGACAAATTGTCCTTGCCCTGACATTTCCCGGCAAGGTCTCCAGCGCACGGATCGGTTGGTACTCTCGTTCTATTCCTCCACCTACTTCTGGTTCACTCGAAGCCAATCCGGGCGTCTAGTCCGGCCATAGATCGCCGATACCAATGATTCTGGTACCAAAGGATCACCCCTTTGAACGAAGGGATTAGATCTTCGTCACCCGGAGTACCCGGACAAACTGTCATCCCTTCACAACCACTTAATCGGTTATTTTCAATGCTTTGCAAAAGGCGCACTGCGTGCTTTAGAGAGGCCAAGATGTATCTCAATAAACGAATAAAGGCCGCAATCATCGTTATCGCAGCCACCAGCTTGGTCTATGGGCAGCGTAACCCGAAAATTGCGGCGGATCTCGAGGGCCGGGATCCCGAAGCCTCCGTGAACGTCATCGTCCAGTACAAACATGCGCCGGAGCAGCGCAACATCGACGCCGTGGCCGGCAAAGGCGGACGCCATCTTAGAACGCTTGGCTTGGTCAATGGGGCTGTATACTCCGTTGCCGCCAAAGCGCTTGCTGATTTGGCCACCGATCCCGAAGTTGAACTTATCAGCCCGGATCGTAAACTGGCCGCGACGTCGACGACGGTGAGCACACCAGACTATGGCTGGATGAGTCTTCTTGGCCTGACCTCCTCCTCGGCCACAGCGGCCTACAACGGAACCGGGATCGGCGTGGCCGTGATCGATTCCGGAATCGGATCGAGCAACGACTTCGACATGGGCGGATATCAATACAACAACGGCGGATATCAATACAACAACGGATATCAGAACAACAGCCGCCTGGTTTACAGCCAGAGCTTCGTGTCAGGCGATTCCACCACCGCCGACGCTTTCGGCCACGGCACGCATGTCGCGGGGCTCGTGGGCGGCAATGGGAACAACTCGTCGGGCTGGGCTTCGACCTATGTAATCCGCGGCATGGCGCCCAACGTCAATCTGATCAATTTGCGCGTCCTTGACAAGAACGGCGCCGGCACGGATAGCGGTGTGATTGCCGCCATTCAACAGGCCATCGCATTGAAATCGCAGTACAATATCCGGGTCATCAATCTCTCTCTCGGCCGGCCGGTGGCCTCATCCTATACCACCGATCCTCTTTGCCAGGCGGTGGAAAGCGCCTGGAAAGCAGGCATCGTGGTGGTCGTCGCGGCAGGGAATCAAGGCCGCAATAACTCCGCCGGCACTGCCGGCTACGGCACCATCACCGCGCCCGGCAACGATCCTTATGTAATTACGGTCGGCGCGATGAACACGGAGGGTTCGCTGACGCGCTCAGACGATAAAATGGCTTCCTATAGTTCCAAGGGCCCCACGCTGTTCGATCACGTGGTAAAGCCGGACCTAGTGGCGCCCGGTAACCGGATGTTTTCGGTCCTCGCTCCCGGAAGCACGCTGGCTGTGACCTATCCTCAGAACATAATCTCCTCGTCCCTGGTTAGCATGATGCCGGGATTTGAAAGCTACTACTTCCAGCTCAGCGGCACCAGTATGGCAACCCCTACCGTCAGCGGCACAGCGGCTTTGATGCTCCAGCAGAACCCCAACTTGACTCCGGATCAGGTCAAAGCCAGTCTGATGATGACGGCCACAAAGACTTTCCCGGCCGCCGCCTGTCCCGCGGGCCAAACCTGTACATCTCAAGCCCAGATGGCGACTACCGCCACCGATGCGGTCACCAACGTCACCTATACGACCTACTATGACGCGTTCACCGTCGGCGCGGGATACCTGAACGCTGCGGCGGCGCTTGCCAATAGCAATATAGCCCCGGCTGCGGAAACAGCAATGTCCCCCACGGTTACCTTCAACTCATCTACCAACGCCGTAACCCTGGTGACTGGATCGAGCGTAATCTGGGGCACCAACTTGATTTGGGGCACGAGCGTGATCTGGGGTACCAGCACACTATCGGGCACCAGCGTGATTTGGGGCACCAGCGTGATCTGGGGCACGGGCACGACCAGCGCCTGCAACCTGATCTGGGGGACCAGCGTGATCTGGGGCACGGGAACCGAGGCCACGGAAAGCAGCACCGTAACTCTACAGGGCGAAAAATAGGCCGAGCTTCGCGCACACTTCGCAAGCGCACTCGCTCCCGCCAGCTGGGGTGCTTGGTGCGCTAGCGGCGGTTGCGCACCATGCATCCCCTGCATGACTGACCGTTTTGGGGACTGCCTCCTTAGCTGCGTCCGAGGGCGGCATCTCCCCTCCAGTCGGAACCAACCCAATGCCTGTATCCCTGAAGGTTACACTAACGTCATAAAGAGCGTGAGAACCTTCACTCTTGTTCTGCTGATTGCGGCGACGCTCTCGGCCCAGCGCTACCCTCGCTCCCGTGGCGTGGCAAACTCCGCTAGTCCACTTCCGGCCTACAAGGGGCTGACGGCCACCTTTCACGGCGTCTTGAAGGAGTTGAACAAGAAGGAAATCGTGATTCAAAACGACGAGGAACAGACCGTCTCCATCCGCCGCGGCAGCAAAACCAGATTCTTCAAAGACGATAAGGAAATTAAGCCAAAGGACCTGGAGACGGAGACCCTGGTAACGGTGGATGCCAGCGAGGACAACGATCTCAAACCGACCGCGCTTAAGGTAACGGTCGACCCAAATCAGAAACCCAAGGAAAAGCCGGAACTAGTGAAACGATGAGAGGGTTTGTTGTAGCGTTCATTTCTCTCGCCCTTTCCGCGCAAGACACACCGGACCCGGCAACGTTCAGCACCGTCGTCAAGGTGGTCGATGTCTTCGCCACGGTTCGCACCAAGAACGGCGAGATCGTGCGGAATCTCGCCAAGGACGATTTCTCGCTTCTGGAGAATGGGCACCCGCAAACCATTAAATTCTTCTCTCAGGAGTCGGACCTTCCCCTGACCATTGGCTTAATGGTCGACACCAGCATGAGCCAGGCGAAGGTGCTCGATGAGGAGCGCGGCGCCAGTTTCCGGTTTCTCGATCAAGTGCTGCGCGAGAACAAAGACCAGGTTTTTATCATGCAATTCGACATGGCCGTGCGCCTGCGCCAGGACCTGACTTCCTCGCGCAAGGCGCTCAACGAGTCGCTTTCTTATGTCGACACCCCCAGCCGCAGAGAATTGTATCTGCCTAGTGAGAAAGGGACCGTGCTCTATGACGCCGTGCTCGAGGCCTCCAACGGAGAGATGAACAAACGCACCGGCCGCAAGGCGTTGATCGTGCTTTCCGACGGCGTGGATGAAGGCAGCGAGAACTCGCTTTCCTCCGCCATTGAAGCTGCGCAACGCAGCGATACGCTGATCTATTCCATTCTGTTTTCCGATCCGCATTTTTACGGCGGATTCGGCGCCGGGCGGGTTGGCAAGGACGCGTTGTCGCGTCTGGCCAAGCAGACGGGAGGCAGTTTCTTCGAGGTCGGCAAGAAACTGCCCCTCGACGAAATTTTTGGTCTCATTCAACAGGAGTTGCGCAG
Source organism: Bryobacteraceae bacterium (assembly GCA_035314765.1). Taxonomy (GTDB): domain Bacteria; phylum Acidobacteriota; class Terriglobia; order Bryobacterales; family Bryobacteraceae; genus DATFZA01. The sequence goes on along the minus strand of DATFZA010000589.1, from coordinate 3,624 downwards.
CGAATATAGCTTCGGCTTCGTGTCCGATCAGCCGGTGCGCAATTCCGAATTCCGCTCGTTGAAGCTGAGTGTCAATAAAAAGGATTTGGTGGTGCATGCACGAGACAGGTATTGGGCGCAACGTTGATTCATAGCCGTTTGTAACTCGCCCTCCCGATGCGCACATACAAACGTTATGCTCACCGCTGGCTCAACCCCCCATCCACGGCGATCACTTGTCCGGTCACGAAGCTGGTCGCCTGGAGAAAGTACGCCACCGCGTCAGCCACTTCTTCGACGGTTCCAGCCCGCTTGGCCGGCGTAGCGGCAATCATCTCCTCCCGCTACCGTTCGGCGCGCGCGCGAGCGGATGCTTGGAAGAACCCAGTCTACACCTGACCATCTGCCGCCAGCCTGTGGAGTCGAACCGTTCCGGGGGACCGCAAGTCTTGCGGCGACTTCAGGTCGTTCGCATTGAAGGTGGTTCTCGTCTGGGCGCGGCGCACCCACATGCACGGCACGCCGAGTCGTCCGCGAATCACTTCACTTCCCGCCTACGGCGGCGTCAGCTATAACAGCCTCGAAGAAGGCTCTCGCGTCTCCCATGGTCTTGATTGCTTCGACCTGCTGTTCGATCGAGACTTCTCTCGTCCTGGTTTCCTTGGGAAGCTCCATCTCCGTCTTGATCGCGGCCATCAGGACCGAATTCTCGACTCCAGTCGATGGCCATGGGTCTGCGTCCCGCGACACCGGTTGCCTGGGGACCTGAGTGCTCTTGTTCGCGGCGACGGAACGCAGACAATCGGTTCGGGGAGTTACTTCGGAAAGCAAACCCAATAAGCTTCGCGCTTGGCGATCCCTCTGGGTCAGGGGCTGGATGGAAAAGATGTCCTCAACTGTTCTCAAGGCTGAAGTATGGTCGTAAACACCATGATCGACGGTGTTTTTCTTGATCAGCGGCGAAATTACAACGGTAGGCACCCGAGGGCCATAGCGCGAGAAATCAAAGTGATATTCAACATACATCGGGCTTCCATTCCAGGTCCATATTCCGTCGCCCGGAGGCACTGCCGCCGGTGGCGCGACATGGTCATAGAACCCGCCGTGCTCGTCCCAGGTAATGATCAGCAGGCTCTTCTCCCATATCGGAGAATTCCTCAGCGCGTTGTACACCTTTGCAATCAACTGTTCGCCGCCTGCCAGGTAATCCCGCGGGTGTTGCGAAGAACCAGTTCCAGGGTCGATTCCTCCAAACCCGTGATTGGGCTCAATCCACACGAATTGATATGGGAAGTTCGGGTCTTTCACGGCAGTTTCAAATGGGGGGTTGGCAGACGGCGTGAGTGCTCCGGCGAAATTTGTCATATACGCAAAGTTCCAGCTGTGCACTCCAGAAAGAAAGGTAGCCATGGGGAAGCTCCCCGCCTTCGCATGGCCCGGCGGATCCCAGTACGAATCAAAATATCCACGCCAAGTGAGCCCGGGGCGGTTAAAAATGCAACCCTTGATGTATGGAAAACCGGCAACGGTGAGCCAATCCGACATATCCCAGAAACCATTCGAGCGGTCCATGCCGCAAGAAGACGCTCCCATCGCGAATAATCGATTCGGCATGGTTGGACCGGGCATGGAACTAAACCAGTTGTCGCAGACCGCGAATTCGGTGGCCAACTGATGGAGCACCGGCACCTGGTCTTTGGTGCAGCACGCCATCACGTCGCCCAGTTTGGGGTCGGGTTTTGTCAACCCGATGCGCTTGGCGTAATTTGCGACGAACCCAGCATTGTTGATAGGCGGATACGGTCCCTTGGGAAAAGGGTTTTCAGTCACGTTGCAAAGCTGTTCCAGCGTATCCGGGAACTCGTGCGCGGGATCGATGTCCATTGGATCCTTTGCTCCCAGTTGGACTGTATATTTGGTTCCCCCAAAGTCATTGCTGAAATTGGGGTCGTTCGGGACAATCCCATTCACCTTGGTGGGCGCCTGGGTGTCCGCGTCAAAACCGGTCATTCCCAGGCCGCCCAGCAGGTGATCGAAGGATCGATTTTCCAGCATGAGCACAAACACGTGGCGGATGTCGTTGGAGCGCGTCGAAACCAGGGCGCCGCTATAAGAGTCAGTGGTCCCGTCGGACGAAGACGCTACACTCAACCGAATGTCGAGCCGCACCGGGTCGGTACCCTGACCAGTCATCACTCCCGCGGCGGCAATAAAATACGGAGTCCCTTCGGTGATTTTTCCCGTAAATCCCCAAAGCGCAACCGCGGAGGCGTTTCTCCCCCTCACGGAACCGGAAGCGGCCCAGCTTCCGGAAACCGAGTAGCTTCTTCCGCCATAGGTCAGAGTGCCGTTCATTACTTCGTCCTCGCGCCCGGTCACGTTGAGGTTCAGCGCCACGGCATGGTCGGGACTGATAAGGTTCCAAGTTGGCATTTTTGAGGTCTCCTCTATGGCGGTCGATTAAGCTGGAAGCAATACTCCCTTATAGTGCTGGAATTTCCCATCGGCAGACGACGAAGTGTCCACTTGAATTTCGATCCGCGTGGGGCTGTCTCCAAGGCCGATCATGATTCCCGTGGCTGCCAGGTAATCAGGAACTGCGATAGCAGTGCCCCCGGAAACCGCAAACGCAGAGGCGTTTCTGCCGGGCAGCGAACCAGAAGCGGCCCATCCGCCGGCAACCGAGTAACTTTTTCCTTCATAAACCAGAGTGCCGCTCAACACCTCGTTTTGGGCGCCCGACGTGTTGAGGTCCAGCGTCAGGGCGTGGTCGGAACTCGCGAGTTTCCAGGTTCCCATTTCGAGGCCTCCTCTATTGTTTCGGAATTTCCGATTTTGCGTTCTTGGCTCCCGTGAGCATACACTGCTATTGCCTGCAATGCAAGAAGACTTTGGAAAAGCGCCTTGTAGCCTTGTACTTTTACCGCTGACTCAAGCCGCCATCCACCGCGATCAACTGGCCGGTGATGAAGTTGGTCGCCTGGAGAAAGTACGCCACAGCCCCGGCCACCTCTTCCACAGTTCCAGCCCGCCTAGCCGGCGTAGCGGCGATCATTTCCTCTCGCCGGTTGTCCTGATCCGATGTCAAGATGACGCCCGGCGCCACGGAATTTACGCTGATCTCGGGCGCCCAGGCTTTGGCCAAAGCGCGTGTCAGCATGATGACTCCGGCCTTGGAAGCACAATAGTGCGCGTGTTCCGCCCAAGGCCGAATGCCTCCCAGGGAACTGATGTTGACAATCCGCCCCTCGCCTCGTTCCCGCATCTGCCGGGCACCCTCCTGGCAGCAAAAGAACGTTGCCTTCAGATTCACGTCATGGATGAAGTCCCAATCGGATTCCGTTATTTCTAAAGGATTAAACCGCGTGAATCGCGCCGCGTTGTTCACCAGCCCGTACAACGGTCCCAGCCGCGACCGGATCTCGCCGAACATGCGCCGGATTTCACTTGCACTACTCAGATCGGCTTGAAAGACCGGCGCATCGCCGCACTCGGTAGCAGTTTGACGGGCCTCTTTCTCCGATTCCCGATAGTGAATCGCTACCCGGTAGCCCTCCGCCGCCAGGCGCAATGCGATTCCCCGGCCGATTCGCTTGGCGGAACCGGTGACTAGCACTGTTCGCTGTTCTAAAGCCATGACTATGC
>DATFZA010000588.1:0-13773 GCA_035314765.1 Bryobacteraceae bacterium | reverse complement strand
TCACTAACGTTCGGGGCTAGACTTCTTCCTCGCCACCACAAAGTACGCGGCGGTCACCAGTATCAGCCAGGGAATCCCGGCGATCATGGTGATTCTCATTCCCTCCACCCACCAGGTCGTGACCAGGATCGCGAGCAGCAGGCCGGCGCCCAGCAACGACGTGTAGGGATAGCCAATCATCTTTACGGGAAGTGGCGGATGGTTCCCCGCCTCCCAACGCGGGCGGAAGAACAGGTGCGTGACGAAAATCATCAGCCACACAAACAATCCGCCAAAAAGCGAAACACCGAAGAGATATACGTATGCGCTTTCAGGCCACACCAGCGCGACCAGAGTGGCGCCAGCCAATCCGGCGGCCGAGATTAGTAGAGCGTAGACCGGTGTGCCGCGTTTCGATACGGCCCCGAAAATTTTGGGCGCGTAACCGCCGCGCGACAGCGAAAACATCATCCGGCTGACCAGATAAAGATTGCAGTTCATGCTGGACGCCGCCGCCGTGACCACCACAAAATTGACAAGGTGTGCGGCGGCGGGAATTCCCATGGTGTGAAACACGCGGACAAACGGGCTGGCGGTAACGTCTGCGCCGGGCTGAATCTGATTCCAAGGGGAGATGGCGAGCAGCACGAAAATAGAGCCGATATAGAACAGGCTCAGGCGGGTGATCATGGAGCGCATGGCGCGGGGGATAGCCCGCCGGGGATCCGCCGCTTCGCCGGCTGCCACGGCGATCACCTCGGTTCCGATGTAGCTGAAAATCACAAAGACCATTACCATCCACACGGCGGAAAGTCCGTTGGGAAGAAAACCTCCATGGGCCGTAAGATTGGACAAACCAACCGCGGGACCGGGTCCCCAGCCAACGATCAAGGCCAGGCCGAATATGACAAACAGCACGATGGCCACGACTTTGATCATCGAAAACCAGTATTCAAAGGCGCCAAAACTGCCAACGCTGCGCGCATTGACCCACAGCAATGCCGCGGAAAAGCCAACAATCCAGACCCATTTTGGACTTCCGGGAAACCACCATTGGCAGAATATCGCAATCGCCACGGCTTCACCGCCAATGGCCACGCATTGGCAGGCCCAATAGGTATAGCGAATGACGAATCCGGCCCAGGGATTGATGTAGAGTTCGGCGTACACGCCGAACGATCCCGCCGTCGGATGGGCGACGGCCATCTCGGAAAGCGCGCCCATCAGCAGCAACGCAATAAAGGCTCCAATGATGTAGCTGATAATCGTGCCCGGGCCGGCCAGGCGGAGCGCGAGAGAGCTGCCCAAAAACAGGCCGGTGCCGATGGCGCCGCCGATGGCGATCATGCTGAGCTGGCCCGAACCCAGGCCGCGATGGAGCTGCTCTCCGCTCTCGATGGAGGGCGGGCCCGGGGAGGGTATAGTGACGGCGGCCTCGGTCGGCCCGTTAGTACCCGTCACGAAAACCGCTCCCTGACGGTCGCGGCTCAGTAACGCGCTCCCGCCCGCTTCCTGATAGTCGCGGCGCACGAATGCCTTCCGGCCCGCTCACTGAAGGTCGCGAATCAGCCATGCCTTCCGAGCCGCGACCGTGAGGGAGCGGTTGAATTGGATCTTTCAATGACAGGTCCTTAGTTGGAATGAGAGTTGGAATGAGAACCTCGCCGGTTGACGGGAAGATCCAGTTTGCCGCGGTCGATAATCTCGCCGTTCTTTACTACCATGACGATGCGTTTTGCATTGTTGATGTCATCCAAAGGGTTCGCCTCTAATAATACGAGGTCGGCGATCTTGCCGTCTTCAATGGAACCCATGTCCCGTTCCCGGCCTAGAAAAATCGCGGAATTGAGGGTCGCAACTCGAATGGCGTCCAGCGGCGGAACGCCGCCGCTGGTTATCAGCTCCAATTCCCGGTGAACCGCCGGTCCTTCCGACGTGTCGGTGCCGAGCGCCATGATTCCGCCACCGGCATTGATCTTCCTGATGTTGTCCTGAGCCACGGGAGTCATAACCTTCATCCACCAGGCCCAACGATTCTCTTTCTGCTTGGCGCTCTCGCTGGTCTGGAGGTGCTCGATTTCGTCCGGCTCGATTGTATCCCGATAAAGGGGCTGATCGAGAAATTCCGGATGTTCGGCCAAACGGCTGTAATTCTCACCGACCGTTAGCGTGGAAGCCTCGGGAATCTGCTTCGCCTTCATCAGGCGCACAAAGTTATCGCTCACCGGGCCTTGAATGATGGGATGCGCCAGCGTGTCGATGCCGGCGAAAATGGCTTCGAGCGCTCGGGTTTCGCTCGAGATATGCGCCGTGGTGCGAATGCCATGTTCGTTGTAATGCTGAATGATGTGCGTCATCAGCGGGACGGGCAGTAAGGTGATGCGCGGCCGGGTACCCCAACCATGCTCATCATAGGTCAACTTGAGCATGTCGGGTTTACGCGCGATGGCGGCATCGAGCAGCGGGATGCCCTGCGGCCAGCTATCGATGAGAGTTGCGTACTGGCTGGAGCCGTGACTGCCGGGATAGGTGACGATTCCTCCGCACGCGAGCAAACGCGTAGAAACGATTTTGCCGGAACGCTCCATGTCCCTTAGCTTGAAAATGAAATCCGGATTGTTGCCGACATCGAGAACAGTGGTCACGCCCGAATACAGGTACCCTTGCAAGCGGCGGATACCGGTAAGTTCGTCCTGCGGCTGATCGCCGAAAGGGCCCCGGCCGCCTTTCAGATGAATGTGGACATCCATCAAGCCTGGAATGAGAAACTTTCCTCGCCCGTCAATACGCCGCGCGCCAGCGGGAACGGCAATCGGGCACGAGCCGGCCTTGAGAATCCTCTCACCCGACACGATCACGCAGGCGTTCGCGAGGGCTGGACGCCCGGTGCCGTCAATCAGAGTGACATTCTCAATGGCAAACGACGACTGCGCCTCGAGAGCGGCGGCGAAAAGGAATACAGCTAGGAGCGCCAGCGCTCCCCGGGTTGAAGACTGATGCATGGGAGGGGTCTCCATTCGACTCAGGGCCAGTTTGGTACGTGGAGCGCGGACGCTCTTGAAACTTCAAGTAGCATGTCACAACTCGCGCGCGGTGTCAAGAAACACAACCTGAACGCAAGCCATAGCAAAAAATCAGCCAACCGCACACAAAGACATTGCGGCTCGCGTGAAAGCGTGCCATAATTCACCCCAAGGTGGAACTGTGAAATGTCACAAAGACTGTCGCTGAACTACAAGACCCTGGTGATAGCCGCGCTGGCGGTCATTGCCTGCCACGCCCAAACGATTACCGGTTCTATTGCCGGCGCCATCCATGACGAGAGCGGGGCGGTCGTTCCGGGCGCTGAGGTCAGCGTGCAAAATGCGGCCACCGGTTTAGAGCGGCGGACTACCAGCTCGTCGAGCGGCGATTTTCTGATGCCGGCGCTCCCTTTCGGAACTTACAGTTTGAGGGCACGCAAGCAGGGATTTGAAACGGCTGTGGCGGAAGTCAGCGTCGCGGTGGACCAGGTCCGGACCGTCGATCTGGTTTTGAAAGTCGGCACGCAAACGCAGGAAGTAGTAGTGCAAGGCGCAGTAGAACTGGTGAATGCGCAGACCAACGCGATTGGCACGGTGGTCGACAATCGCAACGTGGTGGAGCTTCCGCTAAATGGCCGCGATTTTACGCAGCTCGCGCGGCTGCAGCCAGGGGTCGCATCCTCTGCCGGCGGCGGCGGACAGCAGGGTGGTGAAGGCGGCGTGGCGAACTTCTCTTCGAACGGCCAGCGCTCGACATCGAACAACTTTCTGGTGGACGGCATCGACAACAACAACTACGTAGCGGGCTCGGTCTCGCAGCAGCCGTCCATCGACTCCATTCAGGAGTTTGAGGTTCAGACCAACACCTTTGCGGCCGAATATGGACGCAACAGCGGCGCCATCGTAAATCTGGTCACGCGTTCCGGAACCAATCAACTTCATGGTTCGGTGTTCGAGTTTTTCCGCAACAACGCTCTCGACGCCCGCAACTATTTTGACCCCGCCGGCTTTGCCACGCCGGAACTGCGGCTCAATCAATTCGGCGGTACGCTGGGCGGGCCGATCAAGAAAGACAAGACTTTTTACTTCATCAACTATGAAGGCTTCCGCCGCATCGCGGGTATCACGGAGATTACCAACGTTCCCACCGAGCTGCAGCGTCAAGGCATCTTTACCAACGCAGCGGGCCAGCAGGTGCAAGTGCCGGTCAATCCAATCAGCGCTCAGCTCTTTCAGCTTTGGCCCGCGCCCAACCTCGTCAGCCCCTTGGGGAATTTTGTCTCCAGCCCAAATCTGGTTCAGGACACCGATCAGGGCCTGGTAAAGATCGACCATCACTTCACCAACAACGACGTGGCCTTTCTGCGCTTCAGCGACTCGCGCGTGGATACCGTGTATCCGTTCACACCCGGGCAGAGTTCGACTTCGGTGCCGGGCTTCGGCACGATTCTGACCGGATCGAGCGATCTGCTGTCTCTCAACTACACCAAGATCTTTGGACCACGCTGGCTAAATGAAGCGCGCTTCGGCTACAACCGGACAAAATCGCTGGATCAAAATCAGGCCGGTCCGCAAGCTGCGACGTACGGGATCAACACGGGCTACAGCGCGGGCTCGCCCATGAATTTAGGCAACATTCCCTTCATCACCCTCTCCGGCGGACTCGTCTCCGCGGGCAGCGCCGTTTCCAATCTGGGCGGCAGCGACAACAATCCATCCGGCGCGACCATCAATACATTCCAGTATGTGGACCAGGTTTCATTCACCACCGGCAAACATGCCTGGAAGTTCGGCATGGATATTCGGCGGCTGCAAATGAACCGCGTTTACGATCTGGCTTTCAGCGGCGAACTGGTCTTCGACGGCTCTCAGAATCCGCAAGGGATCTCGAACGCCCTGGTGGACTTTGCCGAGGGATTGCCCGGCAGCTCCCTTCAATTTGTGGGTAACTCCGAGCGCGGCCTGCGAACCTCCAGCTTCGATTTCTTCGCGCAAGATAGTTTTAAGATCCGGCCGAACCTGGTGATCAATTATGGACTGCGTTATGAACTGAACACCGTGTTGCATGAAGTGAACAACCTGCTCAGCACATTCTTCCCGCAAAACTACCAGACCTATCTGCCGCCCTCGGCATCGCAGACCAATCTCGCGGCTCTGGAACAGGCGGGCATTGTGACGCAAAGCCAGGTCCCTGGAATCTACGACGGCGACCACAAGAACTTCGCGCCGAGGGTCGGTTTGGCATACAGTCTCGGCCAAAAATATCACACGGTCATCCGGGCCGGATACGGCATCTTCTACGACACCATCATCGGCAACATTCCCGGCAATATCGCTCTGAACCCGCCATTTTTGCCGGATTACTACAATTCTGTTCCGTCCATCTCGTTTCCCAATTCGTTTGGACCGACCGCCTTTCCGGTGTTGACGACCGTGAGCAAAAATCTGAAAACGCCCTATGCGCAGGACTACAACTTCACCATCCAGCAGGAACTGCCGTGGCGAATGGTGATGGAAGTTGGGTATGTGGGAACACACGGTACCCATCTGCCCAGATTCGTGGATATCGATCAGGCGTACATTACCCAGGATCAACTGAATTCTCTGACGCCCTCCCTTACCGACCGGCTGCAGTTGATCGGTGTGCCCGCCGGAGCGATTCCGTTCCTCGAAAGCCATATCAGCGCTCTTCCGCCGATTGTCCGCAACCAGTATTTCGGCTTTCCGAAGATCCTAACAGCGGAGACGGTGGTGAATTCGCACTATGACAGCCTGCAGACGCGGCTCAGCAAGCAGCTCACTCAAGGGTTGTCGTTCCAGTTGAACTACACGTTCTCGAAATCCATCGATGAAGCGTCCGATTTCTATGGCTCGGGCGCCAACGGTTCCACCGTCCTGCCGCAGAACAACTTCAATCTTTTGGAAGGCGAGCGCGGACTTTCCGATTTCGACATCCGGCATCGCTTCAGCGGGTCCTTCATCTGGCAGCTTCCGTTTGACCGCTGGTATAGCTCCGGCCCCAAGCGTCTTACCAGCGGCTGGCAACTTGCCGGCATCCTCACTCTGCAATCCGGACAGCCATTTTCAGTGCTCACGGGTCTGAACAACAGCAGCACGGGTGAAGGAAACGACCGGCCCAATGCGAGCGGCGATCCGAATAGTGGTCCGCACAACGTCTCGGACTGGTTCAACCTGAGCGCTTTCACTCCTAACGCCCCGTTGACGTTCGGCAACTCAGGCCGCAACGTGGTGACTGGGCCGGGATTTGACGATTTCGATTTCTCGGTGATCAAGAACACTCGCATCACGGAACGCGGCAATCTCCAGTTTCGTGCCGAGTTCTTTAACATCTTCAATCATCCGGCCTTCGCTTTGCCGAGCAATGTGGAATCGGCCGCCAACTTCGGCGCGCTCTACCGTACGCCAGATGTGGCGCAGAATAATGTGGGGCTCGGGTCGGGCGGACCGCGGCTGATCCAATTCGGGCTTAAGCTGATCTTCTGATGAGCAGATTGGTCGTTGTAATCGCGCTGATTTCATGCGCATTCAGCGCCCCGGCGCCCCAGTCTTTGGGCGGCGGCCTGTACTCTTACATTTCGGATAACGATTCCAGTTGCAATTCCGTTTTCCTGGTCGGAAAAGAAGCCATCCTGGTGGTTGATACCGGCTTCGACGTGACTGCTGGCGAGAAACTCTTATCCGCCATCCGGTCTGTCTCTTCACTGCCGGTACGGTATATCGTCAATACGCATTACCATCGCGATCACCAGGCGGCAAACGGCGTTGTCGGACCGGCCAGCGAAGTGGCGAGCACCAGCTTCACTCGGGAACGCACGATTGCCATGATGAATCAGCACCTGCCGGATGTTCGCTTCCGCCCCGCCACCATTGCGATTACGGAAGCGGCTGACATTTATCTCGATGACCAGCAAGTGCATCTGGAGTTTCCCGGTCCGGCCCACACCATGGGCGACTTGGTCGTTTACTTTCCGGCGCAAAAAGTAGTGGCCACAGGCGATCTGTTTCTAAACCACAGTTCCCCGGCGATGGACCGGGGCAGCGTACTGAATTGGATTCATGCGCTAGAGAAGATATTGAACACGCCCGCCGTTACGTTTGTGCCCGGCCACTTCGAACTCGCCACCCGGACGGATTTGCAACGTTTCCACGACTATCTCGCGGACCTGCGGGATCAGATTGCGGCCCAAATAAAGCTGGGAACGTCCTGGGAACAAATCCGGCAACATCTGGACATGAAGAAGTATTCCGATTTCCGGCAATTCCCGAACTTCCACGCGACCTTCGAGGACAATGCCAAAGTGATCTACGGGGAACTGACACAAGCTTCCAAGGAGAAACAGTGAAGAATCTCGCATGCGCTCTGACTTTGATATGCATGGCGGGTTATGCCCAAGAGAAGACCACCGCCATCCGTGCGGGTACGCTCATCAATGGCACCGGCGCCGCCCCTATGAAGAACGCAGTGGTTCTGGTGCAAGGAGAGCGCATCGTCAAAGTGGGTCCGGGCCTGGCGATTCCCGCCGGCGCGGAAGTCATCGATCTCAGCGCCAGAACCGTGCTGCCCGGGTTCATTGACGCTCACACGCACATCACGTCGCAGAACGGCAGCGAGCGCACCATCGATCGGGCGTCCGGTACGGGCGCGGACTTTTCCCTGGTGGGCGCCGTTAACGCCAGGCGCATGCTTATGGCCGGGTTCACCACCATTCGCGATCTCGGGTCTACCGGCTTCGCCGACCTGGCAATCAAGAACGCCGTAGAGCGGGGCGACTTTCCCGGCCCGCGCATGTTCGTCTCGCTGTTTATCATTTGCGCTACCGGCGGCCACGGCGATCCCACCAACGGGGACAATGCGTTTGAAGAGACTCTCTCGCCCAATGGCGTGGCCAACGGAGCGGATGAGTTGCGAGCCAAGGTCCGCTGGCTGAGAAAGTACGGCGCTGACCAGATCAAGTTCGCCTCGACGGGAGGCGGGCTCTCCAAGGGCGACAATCCGCAGGCGCAAACCTATTCCGATGAAGAGATGAAGGCTCTGATCGACGAAGCTCATAGGCTCAAAATGAAGGTCGCCACGCATGCGCACGGCACCGACGGAATCAAGGCGGCGGTGCGGGCGGGGGTCGACTCAGTGGAACATGGAATCTATCTCGATGAAGAAGCCTGCCGGCTGATGGTTGAGCACGGAACCTACTTTGTCCCGACCCTTTGGATCGTCGACGAGTATTTCGACCGCTACCAGATCTGGAAGATTCCACCCTACGCACACGCCAAGATTTCCGCCTTTATTCCTTATGCCAAGAAGAGCGTGGACCTGGCGATCCGGATGCACGTGAAGATCGCGCTTGGTACGGACGCTGGCGTCGGAGAGCATGCTCTGGCGGCCAAGGAATTCGCCGCTTATGTGCGCCACGGACTGACGCCCATGCAATCGATCGAGGCCGGCACCGCGAATGCCGCGAAGCTGATTGGGCACTACGAAGACTTTGGCTCAGTGGAGGCCGGCAAGTTCGCAGACTTGGTCGCCGTGGATGGCGACCCGCTCGAAGACATCAAAATTCTGCAGAGCGTGAAGTTCGTGATGAAGCAGGGGAGGGTATACAAGAAGGACTGACAGCCGGTTATTAACCGGCGCGCACAGGCTAGAGCCTGTGACCCGCGATGCTGCTGACTAACCCCGAACGTCAGTGAGGGGACCGGGCACCGATCCCCTCACTAACGTTCGGGCTAGACAAGGGTCAACATGGTTCAGAAATGTACAAACTCCAGGCACAGGTCTAGCCGGTAACCCGCGCAAAGCCGACTAAATAATCGGCTGCAGGTTAATAACCTGTCGCCATGGGCCTGCGGCCCACAAAAGTGTGATGAAAACGCGGCTCGGGGCGTTCTTTTGTTTTCTTGCACTTCCGTGGCGTTTTCGACCGTGCCCCACAATCAATCACTTCTGATACGCCGCGGCAGGGCTGCCTGACGGAAAGAATACTCCCAATACGCGGACTGGCGACGTTCCCGGATTTTCCAGGCAATGGGTGACCCCGACCGGTAAATAGATGCTAGTCCCGGGTCCGAATTCGCAACTCTCTTCACCGGCGTGGACAATCCCATGTCCGTCCAGGATAAAAACCCCTTCCTCATAGGTGTGGTGATGAAACGGCGCCGTGCTGGGAGGAATCCAGCCCACAAACTGCGTGACCTGCTCGCAGCCGAGGTCCTTATCCACCAGCAAGCGGAACTCGCGGCCCGCGGTAGCAGGCAGGGTCTTACGGTCTGCTTCGTTTACCGTGAGTTGGCGCGATGCGGAGGACGCAGTGCGCGCCGCTTCTTCGCGAACCATGCGGCCAGGATCTTCCGGACAACACGCGCTGACGATTTTCATCGGCTGTGAACTGGTGTTCTCCACCACGTACTCGGAGCCAGGGGGAATATAGACCCCGGTGCCCGGCCGTAGATCGTGAGCGAGCCCATCGATCTGGCAAGAACCTGTGCCGCTCACGACGTACAGCACCTCTTCGGCCACGGGATTCAATACGGCCGGGGATTTTCCGGGCGCATACTCGTTCACCGTTTGGGTCACTTTTTCGGCGCCGGTGGCATGACAGATGCGCGCCCGCGCGGTCCAGGTTCCCAGCCGCGTGACCTCGCCCTCATCCGCGTCAAATACCCGGCAGCCATCTCCAATGATTTTCATGTGATTTCCTGCAATGCCTGATAGACCTCCGCGGCGTGTCCTTCCGGCTTCACCTTCCGAAAGATCTTCCGGATGATGCCGTCCTTATCGATGAGGAATGTAGTGCGCGCGGCGGCCATGAAGGTGTTGCCTTGCCACGTCATGGGCTCCCAAACGCCATAGTCCTCCGCCGTTTTGTGCTCAGTGTCGGCGAGCAAGGTGAACGGCAGGTCAAACTTGTTCTTGAAGTCCGATTGGAGCCCGGAAGCGTCGGGCGAGATTCCTACGATCACCGCGTTGCCCGCGTGAAATTTCTCGGTCGCATCGCGAAACTCGCAGGCTTCCTTGGTGCAACCAGGCGTGTCCGCTTTGGGATAGAAGTACAGCACCACACTCTTGCCTTTCAGCGCAGATAGCTGAAAAGGCTGGGCCTTGTCGTCATTCAACGCGATCTCGGGCGCGTGGTCTCCCTCGCTGAGAGCATGCTCACTCATGGGCTTCATTCTAGCAGGCCGCCACGCCTGAGCGAAACGAAATTGACAAACAAACCAGGTTGTGACATTATAGCTGAAATTTCACTGAGGCGGTCACAGAGGGAAATCATGCCGAACACCAGAAGCATCACCACCTGTTTTATTCTGCTCCTAGCGGGTTTGCTGTTAACCTCGGTTCACGCCCCGGCGCAAGCAGTCAGCGGAGACTTGGTCGGAACCGTGACCGACGCGACCGGTGCGTCGATTCCAAACTCCGCCATCGTGGCCGTGAACCAAGGCACAAATATACGTTACACGGCTACCGCGAACACTGTCGGCGAGTATCGGATCGCCAATCTGCCTCCCGGATCGTACGATGTGACGGCGTCCGCGGCCGGATTTACCCCCTCCACGCTGAAAGATGTGAGCATCCGCCTCAGCTTTGCCGCCACGGCGAATATCCGGCTGAAGGTAGGTGAAGTCACGAGCGCGGTAGACGTCACGGCGGCGGCGATTGAGATCGACACGACTACGGCCCAGGTCCAGGCTTCCTATAGCACGAAACAAGCCTCGGATTTGCCAAACGTGGTTTCTGGCGCGGGCGTGTTGAATCTCTCGTTGCTGCAAGCGGGTGTTGGAACCAGCGGAGGACTCGGTCTGGGATTTGGACCCACAGTGGGAGGGCAGCGCCCGACCAACAATAACTTCATGGTTGAGGGCGGCGACAATAATGGCAAGTACAGCCCGGGCCCGCAGCTATACATACCGAACGATTCGGTTCAGGAATTCACCCTGCTGCAAAACCAGTTCCAAGCGGAGTTCGGGCACTCCTCCGGCGGTCAATTCAACACCATCGTAAAAGGCGGCACCAACCAGTTTCACGGAGAGTTGTACGACTACTTGCTCAACCGGAAGCTCGACGCGCTCGATCCAATTTTCGCCCGCCAAGGTTACAAGAGCCCGCCGCGCTATGATAACAACCGCCTTGGCGCCAATTTTGGCGGGCCCATCAAGAAAAATAAACTCTTCTTCTTTACCAGTTTTGAATACAATCCAATCGGGCAGGCCGCAACCACCGCTGCGTCGGTCTATGCGCCGACCGCCTCATCCTTCGCCACTCTCGCCACTGTTCCCGGAATCAGCTTGACCAATCTCGGTGTGCTCCAGAAGTACGCAACCGCGCCCGCCGTGACGCCCGGCGCACCTAACATCACCGTGGCTGGCGTTAGTGTTCCGGCTGGCCTGCTTCCGGTGGTCGGCCCCAACTACTCGAACAGCTATTACGGCGTTGGTTCGCTCGATTACAACATTTCGGATAAGGACCAGGTGCGGGGCCGGTTCTTGTACAACCGGAACGACAAAATCGTAGCCAGCGCTCAATTGCCGGAGTTCTATGTTCTCTCGCCCACTCGCTATTATCTGGCGACGATTACCGAGTACCACACGTTCGCGCCGACGGTGGTCAACGAACTTCGGTTGAACTATCATCGCTCCAACACCGCCAGCCCCGCAACCACCCAGCAATTTCCCGGTCTCGATGTCTTTCCCTCGATAACCTTCAATGACTTGAATCTGCAGTTAGGGAACAGCGGTCCTAGTTTCATCACGCTGAATGTCTATCAGGCGGTGGACAACGTAACGTGGAACCGCGGAAAACACACTTTCAAGTTCGGTACGGAATTCCGCAAGTATATCGAACCGGATTACGCTCTTTCGCGGCCGAATGGCGGGTATCAGTACACCACCGTCGCTAACTATCTGCTCGACCTGGTTCCGGACTATCTGGCGCAACGCGGGCTGGGCGGTTTCCGTTATTATGGCGATCAAATCGCCAGCTATAGCTACGTTCAAGATACCTGGCGCGCCCGTCCCAACCTGACGTTCGATCTCGGTCTGCGCTATGAGTACACCACCGTGCCTTACTCGCAGCGGCTGCAGTCGGTGAACGCGCTAGCCGATGTGCCGGGCCTACTGACCTTTTCGGCTCCTCAGCCGCAAACGAAAAACTTCGCTCCCCGGATTGGCGTCGCGTATTCGCCAGGCAAGAGCGGCACAACTTCTATCCGGGTGGGTTTTGGCATCGTCAACGACGTGTTGTTCGATTCCTTGGGAGCGCTTTCGCTGCCTCCGGAGTTGAGCACCACCATCACGCTGACCGGCCAGCCGGGCGCTAATTTTTTCAAAAACGGCGCAATTACCCCGGATTACGGAGGCGCCCTGAATGCCACCTTCACCGTCCCCCAAGCCAGGGCGCTCACGGCGTCCATCATCACCAATCAAATCCTCCCGTACGCGATAAACTACAGCTTCAGCATCCAGCATGTCTTCGCTCACAACTACACCTTCGAGGCGCGATATTTGGGCGACAAGGGCGTGCATCTGCCGGTCCAGAATGAATACAACAAAGTGTCGGACGTTACCGCAACGCAAAATATACCAACGTTTTTGTCGGCGCCCAGCGCCGCTACGCTCGCCTCCCTGCCTTTGACCGTCGGCGCCCTGCGCAGTGTTTCGAATATCGCGCCGGCTTACTCGGCGGTTGGTTTTACTAATTCGATCATCGGCGTTGTTCCCACCGGCGACTCGCGTTACAACAGCCTCAACTTACAACTTACGCGGCGCCTTACCAATGGGCTGCTGTTTGTCGGCGCTTACACCTGGAGCCATAACCTGGATAATTCGTCGGTGGAATTATTTGGCACCTATCTTTCTCCCCGGCGGCCCGAAAACTTCCAGAATCTGCGGCAGGAGTGGGGAAATTCGGCGCTTGATCACCGCCACAGGCTTACTTACACGGCCATCTACGATGTTCCGTTCTTCAAGAGCAGCTCGAACTGGTTCCTGCACAATTTTGCCGGAAACTGGGAAGTTGCGCCGGTCTACACGTTTGAGAGCGGCGGAGCCTACACACCGCAAAGCGCAATCGACTCCAACCTGAACGGCGATACAGCCGGCGACCGGACAGTAGTTAACGTCAACGGAGTAAGTGGGACCGGCTCCGCGGTGTATGGGCTAACGGCCGCCGGAGTCGTGGTCCCTTACAACGCTCCGACGGCGACGGTCAATAAGGTGGTCGCCTGGGTGGCCGTCAACCCGAACGCAAGATACATTCAGGCGGGCTATGGAGCTTTCGCCACGGCCGGCCGCGACACCCAGAATACCCGGCCGATTAATGACGTGGATCTGACGCTGCTCAAGCGGTTTTCGATCCGCGAGCGCTATCGTCTCGAGTTCAGCGCTCAGGCCAAGAATCTTTTCAACCATCCGCAATATGTTTCGGGACAAATCAACGATGTAAGCAGCACCAGTACGACGGCGACCAGCGACCTGGCCTTCGTTAACGTGGCGAGTCCCTTGTATTCACGATCGCCTTTGGTCTTCAGTAGCAACCCACGCACCATCGTGGTCGCTGCAAAATTCCAGTTCTAGCGGCAAGTTTGTTTCATGCCGGCGCTGGCAACTCGTCGGCAACGGTTGAAGACCTGCGTCGAACGATACACTGATTCCGTACCGATCTGAGCGGGATTTCAGGATAAAACATGACCCAATCCGTCGTGCGCTTTGCAATCTTCGTCGGCTTGGTGCCGGCCTTCGCCCAGCTTGACGCCTACAA
>DATFZA010000587.1:0-2257 GCA_035314765.1 Bryobacteraceae bacterium | reverse complement strand
ATGGGAGTGAATGGAGCACGGGAGTTCAACGACGGACAGCGCCAAAGGGCGCGCACATGGCGAGACGGGAAGCAAGCGGTTTGGCCATGTACCGGTTCTTTTACAGCAAGCGATCGAATTCCTGGCCGTGCGGCGCGGCGGGACCATTATCGATTTGACCCTCGGCTTAGGCGGGCACAGTTGGGAAATCGCAAAACGCCTCGGCGCAGCGGGTCGTTTGATTGGCTTCGATAAGGATCCGGCGGCGCTGGAACGGGCGCGCGAACGGTTGACCAGCCCTCCCCCGGAGTTGGCCGCCGATTGGCCGAAGATCGAGTTGGTGCACGCGAGTTTCGCGGAGGTAGCGCAGCATGTCGCGCCCGCCAGCGCTGATGGATTGTTGGCCGATCTGGGTGTCAGCTCGATGCAGTTGGAGAACGCCGAGCGCGGATTTAGTTTTCAGGCGGATGGGCCCCTGGATATGCGTATGAATACGCAATCGGGGCTGACCGCCGAACAAGTGGTAAACCGCTTCGATGAGCGCGAGCTTGCCGATGCGATTTACGAATTCGGTGAGGAAAGGAGGTCGCGGAGAATCGCCAGAGCCATTGTTCGGGCGCGGCCGATTCGCTCCACCGCACATCTTGCGGAGATCGTATCGGCTGCGGCCCGGCCAATGAACCAGACTGAGCGGCGCATTCATCCGGCGACAAAGACCTTTCAGGCTCTCCGAATTCTAGTGAACCGTGAACTCGACGATCTGCGGGAGCTGTTGAGTACGGGGGTGGCGCCAAAGGTGCTCAAGAAGGGCGGCAGGTTGGTAATCATTAGCTTCCACTCGCTGGAAGACCGCATTGTGAAAGATGCGTTACGCGAGGGGGCGCAAGACGGAACGTACCGCGTTCTGACCAGGAAGCCAGTGACCGCCGAAAACGAGGAAATCGGTCGCAATCCGCGGTCACGCAGCGCGAAGTTACGCGCCGCCGAGCGGACTTAAAGTTTGCAGCATTGAAATATTTGATCGATTGCGAAAGTTTGCAATATATCCCACAGAGACTTTTGCACAATTTGTGGAAAAAACTGTGGGAAATGTGGATATCCCACGGAGTATGGGTCGAGGCGTGGTGACGGTCCCGGGCGGATTTGTAGCAGATCCCGGGCCGGCAGGAGGGCACTATGGCAGCCGGAGCAATGTATCCCACAATGCAGGACGCCACAAGCTGGGGCGAGCAAGTATCAGAAACCCGCGGTATGTTTATGGGTACGCCGGAGATTTACTTTTCCAAGCGCATCGATAACTCGCGTGTAGTGCGCATGGTGGACCCCAAGCGCCGCCGCGAAATGAAGTCCTTTGGCGTGACCCTCGCGGTCTTTTTCCTGCTGATTATGGTGTACCTGTTGCAGCACCTCAGTGCCATCGAATACGGCTATCGAATCGAGCAGGCAAAGGCGGAGCAGTCCTCCATCGTCGAGAGCAATCGCGAATTGAAGCTGGAGGAAGCCTCGCTGAAGGACCTGGAACGTATTGATCTGGAGGCGCGCAAACTAGGCATGATTCCGCCGGTTGCCGGTCAAGTCCAGATCATCGAGAGCGGGAACGGCGACAGCGCCGCGCCAGTGATGGCGAAGGCCAATCCCAACGGGATCATGGTGGTTTCGATGCAACAGTAGGTACCTAGGCGACAGCGTGACTGGCTGAACCTGGGCCAAAGTTCACGACGGCGGTCCGTCCACATCGGACCGCCTTCTGCGTGTCTGTACCACATTGTGAGATTTTTGCGGTATACCACAGAGTAAGACAATGCCCCGGCCACCCGGCCGGTACTGCCATCGTGGAGTGAACGGGAATGCGAGCAAGCGCAGCGCCGAAGACGCCCAGCAAGAGGCTCTACGTTCTTGCGGCTGTGCTCTTCCTGTGGGTGGCGGCGGTTCTCGGGCGCCTGGTGTACCTGCAAATCATCAAGTACCAGTTCTTCCTGAATCTTGCTTCCCGGCAACACGGCCGGACCATCGATGTCGACCCCCGCCGGGGGACCATCTACGATCGCAACGGCGCGGAACTGGCGATGTCCATCGATGTCGATTCGGTGTTCGCCGTCCCCAGCGAGATCCCGGACCAGGAAACCACCGCTCAGATCCTGTCGACCGTGCTTAACCTCGACGTGCAGGAACTACTCGCCCATTTGCGCTCCCAGAAGAACTTCACATGGGTGAAGCGCAAACTCGATGCGGAAACCAGTGAACGTGTCCGAAACCTGAATCTGCGCGGGATCTACTT
>DATFZA010000586.1:0-4414 GCA_035314765.1 Bryobacteraceae bacterium | reverse complement strand
GCCGGAACGGCGCTGGCGACAGCGATGGTGGTGTCCGGCAGTTTCGCGGTGGAGAGACTTTCGCAATCCAGCGCCAGGGCTGGGAGCGCAACGAGGAGCAACGTGAGGAGGGTTCTCATGACGACTTAAGATCCTATCATGAGCAATCGTTGCGTCCTAGCCATGCTTTTCGCCGCCGCCTTGGCCTCTCCGCCGTCCAGAGGCCAGGACCACATGGAACACAGCTTTAGTAATCCCGAGGAATGGGCCAAGAGATTCGATGGTCCAGAGCGCGATGCCTGGCAGTTGCCGGACCGCGTGCTGGCGACGCTGGATGTGAAACCGGGACAATTGGTCGCCGACATCGGCTCCGGAACGGGATATTTTTCCGTCCGCCTGGCGAAGCTGCCCGCTGCGCCTAAAGTCTACGGCTGTGACATCGAGCCTTCGATGGTGAATTATCTGCGCGACCGTGCAGCCAAGGAGGGACTGACCAACCTGGTTGCCGTGCAAGCCGCCGCGGACACCCCGAATCTGCCGGAGCCGGTGGACCTCATCCTGATCGTGGATACCTATCACCACATCGGCAATCGCGCGGTCTACTTCAGGAAGCTTGCCGGCTCGCTCAAGCCGGGCGGCCGGATCGCGATTGTCGATTTCAAGCTGGATTCTCCGGAAGGTCCGCCCGCACAGTTCCGTTTCTCACCGGCGAAGCTCCGTTCGGAGATGTCCAAGGCGGGATTTAAGCAGGTGGCTGGGTATGACTTTCTGCCGCGGCAGAATTTTTTGGTGTTTGCCGGCAAGCGATAGCAGTTCAGCCTGAGATACGCGCGCAAGACAGAGAGCCCGATAATCGGATCGTGTCTTCCAGCATAATCGGGACTCTCCTGCAAGTAGCTCAGTTCGTCTAATAACAAGGAACGAAATGCGTGCATGGCGCAACATCGAAAGGATGGGCCAATCTTGGTCCGTAGATTGTCGCGATCCAATGGACGCATGGGACCATATCGCCTGCCGGATGCAAAACACAGGTTCCCTGCGCGAAAGCAGTCCCGCCGATCAATAAGATCATTGCGGCCGCCAATATCAATGCAACTCTTTTGCTCGTCCGGTTCATTTGAAGAACCTCCATTCATCTGGTAAAGCGGAAGAGCCGGTGCAATCGTGCCATTCCTGGAAAAGCCTTTTGCCAGACACGAATGGGCGATTGATCTACGAAGGGCCTGTGATGAACAACCAATTCAACCGCTCCCTGACGGTCGCGGCTCGGAACGGGCGATTGAGCCACGACGATCAGGGAGCAGCCCGGAAGTAGTGGCAAGGTTGTTTCATGACGGGCACTTAACGAGGCGTCTTCAGGCGTCAATGCGATCGCGGAATCCGGCGTATACGAATCTCGTCACCATTTCGCGCTCAAAGAAATGATGCGGAAAACCGAGTTCAATCTTGCTGGCTTCGCTCAGCTTGCTTATCTGCTCCGGTGACAAGCGCCATTCCAAAGTTGCCAGATTATCCTGCAACTGCGAAAGCTTCCGCGCTCCGAGAATGGGAACGATGGTCCCGGGTTGCTGGCGCACCCAATTCAGCGCGACCTGCGCCGGCGTGCGCCCGGACTCCTGCGCCACTTCCTGAACGGCGGCAATGATCGCGTTCCGCCGCGCATCGAGTGTGGGGTTCTGAATCCGTTTGGGATCGGTATTGCCCGGCGTGTACTTGCCAGTGAGCAGGCCGGCCGATAGCGCTCCCCAGGGCGTTACGGCGATTCCTAGTTCCCGCGCCATGGGGATCAGGTCGCGCTCCACGGTCCGCTCGATCAGGCTGTACTCGATCTGCAGGCCGGCAAACGCCGTCCAGCCCCGGAGTTCGGCTAACATTTGCGCCCGGGAAACGACCCAGGCCGGAGCATCGGAGATTCCGGCATACAGAATCTTGCCGGACCGCACCAGATCGTCAAAGCCGCGCATCACTTCTTCGACCGGCGTGAGGAAATCCCAGATGTGCAGCCAATAGAGATCGATGTAGTCGGTTTGCAGGCGCTTGAGGCTGGCTTCCACGGCCTGCATCATGTTTTTGCGCTGGTTGCCGGCGGCGTTGGGATCTTTGCCCGGCATGGAATTGGTGAACTTGGTCGCCAGCACGATCCGCTCGCGGTCCGCGCCCAGGAACTCACCCAGGAATTTCTCGCTGGTTCCGTTGGTGTAGAGGTTCGCGGTGTCTATGAAATTACCGCCCGCTTCCAAAAACGCATCGTACATGGCGCGGCTGTCTTCTTTGTTCGCGCCCCAACCCCATTCCTCGCCAAACGTCATCGTGCCCAGGCACAGCTCTGAAACGCGCAGTCCGGTTCGGCCCAACAGTTTGTATCGCACGACTGTTAGGATAACCAAACATTCATCGAAGTCGCATAAAAATCCCGGTATCCTAAAATGCAGATGAAAGCCATCGCCGTATTCCCCAACCAGAAGGCAGTCCGCCTCATCGATCATGAAGAACCGGAGATCGCCGCTCCCAACCAGGTCAAGATGCGGATGCTGGAAGTCGGCATTTGCGGAACCGACCGTGACATCACCTCATTCCAATACGGCTTTCCGCCGGACGGTTTCGAATATCTGATACTTGGGCACGAATCGCTCGGCGAAGTGGTGGAAACCGGCGCCGATGTCAAAAGCGTCAAGCCAGGCGACCTGGTGGTTACAACCGTCCGCAGGCCCTGCACGCACGATTGGTGCATTCCTTGCGGCGCGGGGCGGCAGGATTTTTGCGCCTCCGGCGACTATACCGAGCGTGGCATCAAACAGCGGCATGGTTTTATGGCGGAGTTCGTGGTGGAAGAAGAGCGTTACCTGAACGCGGTGCCGCGGGAACTTCGCGATCATGCCGTGCTGACGGAGCCGTTGACCATCGCGGAGAAATCGCTGCTGCAGTTGTGGAAGATTCAAGAGCGCCTGCCCTGGGGCTGCCCGCATACTGAAGCGGAGGGTCCGGGGCATTGCCACAAAGCCGTGGTGCTCGGCGCCGGGCCGGTTGGCTTGCTTGGCGCCATGGCGTTGCGCGTCGACGGATTCGATGTCACGGTTTATTCCCGGACACACACCCATGAAAACGGGGACCCGATTCTCGCGGCGATCGGCGCCAAGTTTATCCCCGCCGAGACCAACACGGTGGACCAAATGGCGCAGCAAGTTGGCCGCATTGACGTAGTCTATGAAGCGGTCGGCGCTTCGAGCCTGGCCTTTGACGTTTTGAAGCACCTTGGCCCCAATGCCATCTTCATCTTTACGGGCGTTCCCGGGCTGCATGCGCCCATCCCCGTGGACGCCGACCACATCATGCGCGATATGGTGCTCAACAATCAAGTCGCCATTGGGAGCGTGAACGCGCCGCCGGAAAGCTTTGCAGCCGCGATTCGCGATCTCACCGAGTTCCAAAAGCGCTGGCCCGATGCAATCTCGAAACTAATCACCGGACGTTTTCCCATCGATCAGGCGGTAGATCCGCTGACCAAGAACTTCGGCGGCATCAAGAACATAATCACCATCGCGGCGTGAATCCAAGTAGAAAATCGATGCGGCTTGTGGGGCCGGTAGCGCGGCAAAGATGCCACGGCCGCAAAGGCCAGAGCAGAGCCTGGTACGCAACTGCGAAAAAGGGGATCGGCATGTCAGAGCTAGCGAACGGGTTCGATGCCTCTATCGTGGACCAGAAGGCGTCAAAAGTCGGGCCAGCCGGGATCGACCTCGCCTACCAGCGCCTCGGGAATCCCAGTGCGCCTTTAGCGCTGCTCATCATGGGGCTCGGCGCGCAATCGATTCATTGGCCGGACGCGTTTTGCCATGCCCTCGTCGACCTCGGCCTGCAAGTCGTCCGCTTCGACAATCGTGACTCCGGGCTCTCTACACACCTGACGGATGCTCCGCCTCCGGACCTGCCCGCGGCGCTCGCCGGAGACCTGTCGTCGGTGTCGTACACGCTGTCGGATATGGCTGCCGACGCGGCGGGATTGCTGGACGTGCTCGGCTTCAAGCAGGCACACGTTGTTGGCGCGTCCATGGGAGGCGCTATTGCGCAAACGATGGCAATCGAGCATCCGGACCGGGTCCGCTCTCTCACCTCGTTGATGTCGACAACGGGCAACATGTCAGTCGGGCAGCCCTCTTCGGACGTGCTCCGCGCAGTGTTCGCTGGCCCGCCCGCAACCACCCGCGACGAAGTTATTCAGCGGATGGTTCAGGCTTTCCGCGCCGTCGGCTCTCCTGGATATCCGGCGGACGAGAAGGAAGTCGCCGCGCGAGGAGGCCGCGCCTACGACCGCTCCTACGATCCGATCGGCGTCGCTCGTCAGGCCATAGCGTCGGTCGCCTCCGGCGATCGGACCGAACGCCTGCGGCATCTCGCCGTCCCCGCCCTGGTGATCCACGGCCTCGCTGACCGCATG
>DATFZA010000585.1:0-2981 GCA_035314765.1 Bryobacteraceae bacterium | reverse complement strand
GTGACCACTTTCTCGGTATTCAGAGCGCTCAGCACTTGCCGGTACTGCTCCATCCACGTCGTGGCAACTAGAGCCGGTCCCGCGATGCGCTCCGCCTCTTTGGCCACTTCGGGCGCTTGATAAATATCGTCCAGACGCAGCTCAATGGTATTGACTACGTCGCCGAGCGCAAAAGCTTGCTGCGCGGATTGCAGCGAAGTAAACGCGCCGAAGGCATCGATGTCATAGAAGCCGGATTCAAAAATGCCTACGACGCGAAATTGAAAACGCGAATAGTGCGGACCGAACGGCGTCAACACGCCGCGCGGGCTCAGCACATCCACTATGCTGTTCATCAGCATCCCGGTATTCTGCGCCAGACGCGCGCCCAGAATAATCCCCGGCAGCCCGCGCGTATTGCGCAGCGCGGCGAACGACCCCTGCTGGAGATGGAGCAGCAGCTCTGGCGGCTGATCGATCGGGATGCCTTTCAGCTCGGCACCCTCCGACTGCATCGGACCGCTCAGCAATACCTTGCCGTAAAGTCCCGGCGCCGCCGCGACAACGTGCGGAATGCGCAACATTTTCGGCGCGAGCGTCTCCCAATTCCGGATTCCCGTGGACGGCTCTTTTTCGAGCAGCATCACGTGGCCGCGTGACCCCAATAAGCTGCGCTGCAACGTGGTGCGAAAACCGTTGTTGATGGCGAGCGCGATCACCAGCGCCATGACGCCCGCCGCCACGCCTACAATCGAAATTACTGTAATGACGGAAATCATCGCCTGCTTGCGTTTGGCGCTCAGGTAGCGGCGGGCGACGAAAAATGAGAATGAGTTATTCAAGGGGCCGCAATAAGGGGAACAGAATGACATCGCGAATGCTGCGCGAGTCCGTCAGAATCATGGTGAGCCGGTCGATGCCCACGCCTTCGCCGCCGGTGGGTGGCATGCCGTAGGAGAGCGCGCGAATATAGTCTTCATCCATTTGATGCGCTTCCTCATCTCCTTTTTCGTGCATCGCCAGTTGCATTTCAAAACGCTGGCGCTGCTCGCGCGGGTCGTTCAATTCGGTAAACGCATTGGCCATCTCCATTCCACCGATGTACAACTCGAAGCGTTCCACCAGCGCCGGATTGTCTGGCTTGTTCTTCGATAGCGGAGAAATTTCCACGGGATAGTCGTAAACGAACGTCGGCTGAATCAGTGTGTGCTCGATACTCTCAAAGGCATGCATCAGATCGTCACCTTTCAAATTGGGATCGCCCACTGCCTCCTGCATCGAAATGCGATGGAATTTTCCAAAGTCGATCTGCTGCCCTTGATACCCGGCTACGGTTGACCCGGTGGCATCGAATGCGGCCTGGCGCAACAGCTCTTCGGTGAGGTCCATCAGCCCGTGGTAATCGGTGTATGCCTGATAGAACTCGAGCATCGTGAACTCGGGGTTGTGCCGCGTGGAAATCCCTTCATTGCGGAAGTTCCGATTGATTTCGTACACGCGATCCAGCCCGCCCACTACCAGACGTTTGAGGTACAGCTCCGGCGCGATCCGCAAGTACAGGTCCATGTCCAGCGTATTGTGATGGGTTTTGAAAGGACGCGCAGTCGCACCGCCATAGAGCGGCTGCAGCATGGGCGTTTCAACCTCCAGAAAGCCTCGCTCGTTGAGTTGCCGACGGAGCGACGCGATGATTTTCGTCCTGGCGACAAACACCTTCCGCGAATCCGGATTGGCGATCAGATCGAGATAGCGCTGGCGATAGCGCGTTTCCACGTCTTCCAATCCGTGAAACTTCTCCGGCAAAGTGTGCAGGATTTTCGATAAAAAGTACAGTTTTTCCGCGTGGATACTCAACTCGCCGGTACGCGTGCGGAACACGTACCCATCCACGCCCACGATGTCGCCTGCATCGAGCAGTTGGTACAGCGCGTACTCTTTCTCCGAGACCGCATCTTTGCGGATATAGACCTGGAGCTTTTCACCGTCCTGCTGTAAATGCGCAAAACCGGCCTTGCCCATGCGGCGGATGGTGAGAACCCGGCCGGCCACGCGCACCGCGATCCGATTGCCATCCAGCTCTTCGGCGGTCTTGGCGCTGTGTTCCGCCAGAATCCGCGGGATGGTATGGGTGAAGTCGAAGCGGTGACCGTAAGCGGAAAATCCTAGCGCTTCTATGTCGGCAATACGTGCGACACGCTGCTCATACAGTTCATCTTCCAGAGGCAATACGGTCTCCTCGCGATACCAGTCGAATTATAATTGAGCCTTGCACTCACTCTCCATTGTCATCCCTGCCTTCAACGAAGAGCAGAGATTGCCGGATACCCTCGACCGGATCACCGGTTGGCTGGCCGCCAAGAGTTGGGATCAAACGGAGATTCTGGTGGTGGATGACGGTTCGCGCGATGGAACAGCGAAGCTGGCGGAATCGTACGGGCGAGGCGTCCGCTTGTTGCGCAACCCCGGCAACCGTGGAAAAGGCTACGCCGTGCGTCACGGCATGCTGGAAGCCAACGGCGAATGGATCCTGTATACCGATGCCGATCTGTCCGCGCCGATTGAAGAGTTTGACAAGCTGTGCGTGGCGGCGGCCACGGGCAAGGCGCAAGCCGCCATCGGTTCGCGTGCGCTCGACCGGTCTTTGGTCAAAGTTCACCAGGCGCCGTTCCGCGAATACTCCGGGCGCTTCTTCAATTTGGTGATGCGGATGACCACCGGGTTGCCGTTTCTCGACACGCAATGCGGATTTAAGTTATTCCGGCGCGATGCGGCCCAGGCGATCTTCTCGCGGCAGAAGCTCGACGGCTTCAGCTTCGACGTCGAGGACCTGTATATCGCGAAGAAGCTGGGGATTGCCGTGGTCGAGGTGCCGGTGCGCTGGAGTAACGTCGAGGGCACCAAGGTCAGCTTGCTGAGCGGCCTGCGGTCGTTTCAGGATCTGGTGCTGATCCGGCGTCTGCATGGGTGAGGGTGCGGCGGTATTATGGTGAGTGAGCTTCCAA
>DATFZA010000584.1:0-5641 GCA_035314765.1 Bryobacteraceae bacterium | reverse complement strand
AGCGCGGGGCTGAGGAGTTAGGCACGCTGGTGGCACGCGTGCTGTCGGGCACACCTGCCGCTGAAGTGCCCGTGGTGAGCGTTCCGCATCTGCAGGCAGTGGACTGGCGGCAACTGAGGAAGTGGAAGATTCCCGCGGATCGCCTACCGCCAGGTACCGAAGTTCACTTCCGCGAGTTAAGCGTGTGGGAAGAGTTCCGGGGTACGATTCTGGCGGTCACCGGCGCGATCCTTTTGCAAGCCCTGGTCATCGGTTTCCTGCTCTTGGAACGCCGGCGGCGTGGTCGTTCGGAGCGGGCGGCCGGTGTGAGCGAGGAACTCAGCCGCGCCATCCTGTCATCGCTCAGCGCTCGGATTGCGATTCTCGATCGTCACGGCACAATCATCCGCGTCAGCGATAACTGGGCCAGTTCGAATAGAGCGGAGGATCGCTTTCCCCAGGCGGCCATTGGCTCAAATTACTTGGGGAGTTGGTGGGCTTGGGAAAAAGAGCCTGAAGCGAGGCAGAGTGTCGCCGGCGTGGTCTCGGCGGTCTTAGGAGGACGGAAAAGGACGCGCGTGGCAGACTACCCGATCCAAATCGGGGGGCAGAATCGATGGGTGGAGGTTCGCGTCGAGCGCCTCGACCGCCCCGAAGGCGGTGCGGTTGTCACTCACGTCGACATCACCCCGCAGAAGCAGTCTGAACTTGATCGGCGGCAGAGTCTTGAGGAGCTTCATCACATGAATCGCGTCGCCAGCTTGGGTCAGTTGGCCGGATCGCTAGCTCACGAATTGGCCCAGCCCCTCGCTTCGATATTGAGTAACGCGCAAGCCGCGAAACGTTTCGCCGACCGCCCGAAACCGGACATGTCAGAGGTCCGTGAAGCTCTGCGAGAGATCGCCGACGACGACCGCCGGGCCCGTTCCATCATCGACCGTATGCGAGCGATTCTGAAGAAGCAGGCCATCCCGGTTCAAGATCTGGACCTGAACCGCACCGTCGAGGAAGTCGGGCGTCTGATGAGGAATGTCCTGCTGATGCGCCAAGTCCAAATGCGTCTGGATCTCGCCGATGGCGGCCTTATCATCCAGGGCGATCAGGTATCGCTTCAGCAAGTGCTTCTCAACCTCCTCAACAACGGGATGGACGCGGTTCAAGATCTTCCGTTCGGCAGCCGGTTGCTGACCGTCACAACCAGCGCAGGCAACGGGACAGGCGAGATTCTGGTAGAGGACAACGGTCCAGGGATCCCCGAGCTGATTAAAGACCGATTGTTCGACTCGTTTTTCACAACCAAGCGTGAGGGACTGGGAATGGGGCTTTCCATCTGCCGCTCCATTGTTGAATCTCATGGGGGACGCCTAAGCGCCGAAAACCGTGTCGAAGGCGGAGCCCGATTTCGAATATCTCTGCCATTGGCACAACCGGCAGAGACGCCCCGCGTCCGCGTGGCGACCGCGTAACCGTGGGGCAGGTTGCCAACTGTTGGGGACCTGCAGGTGGGTCGTTCAACCCGCCTTGGGCGACACTTTCATCGGCGGCTGCTAAAGGATCCCAGCTCATTGCTTTTTGTTTGTTCCGGCTATGCGCCGCATCACGCCGCATTTTTGTCTTTTCAGGTATGATCGGTATTCGGTAGGGTGTTGGAGGGCGCCAGACTGATTCTGTGTTTATGGCGTCATCCAGCAGCGTAGCGCCGGGCAGCCAAGGGTGGTCTTTGCACCTCTGGCGCAAGCATGCTGCCGCGTTGCTGCTGATCATTTTATTCTCTGCGCCGGCCCTGCCGGCCGCCTCACCACCTCCGAAGCACGTCCTGGTGTTGATGCCGTTGGAGGGCCCGACGCCCGCCTTCCTCGAGTTCATGAAGGGGCTCGAAACCGGGCTGAGAAACTCCTACTCCACCCCGGTTTCCCTCTCGGTGGAATTAATCCGGGCAACGCCACCCGTCGGCGCTGATTATCCGGAGCGCCTCTACCAATGGCTCGGCTATAAGTACGCCAACCAGCACTTCGACGCCATTTGCCCGATCCGGCCCGAAGGCATGGCCCTTGCCGAAAAACTCCGGGACCGGTTGTGGCCCTCAGTTCCCATCGTCTTCGGAATGATCAAGAACGAGTATCGACCCGAGTTTGGCCCTCGGCCCGGGGTGACGGGTATATTGCTGGATCTTAGCGAACAAGAAGCCATTCGCACCGCGCTTCAATTACTGCCGGAGACCCGTCACATCGCGCTCGTGGGCGGCCCGGCGCCGATCGATCGCACGCTGCATCAAGCGACCACTGCCACCATCCATCGAACCGCTCCGGCCATTGACATTATCCCAGTCATTGGCTTAAGTGTCGCCGGGACTGCCGATCGGCTCAGCAATCTGCCCCAAGGGACCATCATCTATCTGGGTTCCTTTTCTTTCGATGCCGCGGGCCGAAACATAACCACAGCGGAATTGACGCGGACTCTGGTTCAAAGAGCAAACGCCCCGCTATTCAATAGCGTCACGCTGTCACTTGGCTTGGGCGCGGTGGGCGGTCCGATGGTCAGCGCCGAGGCCTTTGGGGACCAAATGGGAATCATCGTGGCTCAAGTCCTGGCCGGCGCGCCTCCCGAGAAGCTCCCGATCGTTAGTGTTCCTCATGTGCGGGCCGTCGACTGGCGGCAGCTAAAGAAATGGAAGATTCCGGAGAGCCGCCTCCCTCCGGGTACCGAGGTCCGTTTTCGAAAGTTGACTGTTTGGGATGAGTTTCGGGGGCCGATTCTGGCTGTTGCCGGGGCCATCCTCTTGCAGGCCCTTGCCATCGGATTCCTGCTCCTGGAGCGACGCAGACGCAGCCGCTCGGAGCGGGCGGCCAGCGCGAGCGAGGAACTCAGCCGTGCCATTCTCTCATCGCTCAGTGCGCGGATTGCGGTTCTCGATCGCCATGGCACAATCATCCGTGTCAGCGATAATTGGGCCAGTTCGGATAGAGCGGAGCATCGCTTCCCCCAGGCAGCCGTTGGTTCGAATTACCTGGAGAGTTGGCGGGCGTGGGGGAAAGCGCCTGAAGCGGCGCGGAGCGTTACCGCCGCAGTCTCGGCCGTGGTGGAAGGACACGACCGGACGCACGTGGCGGACTACCCCATTCGCATTGGGGAGCGGGATTACTGGAAAGAGGTTCGGGTGGAGCGCCTCGACCGGCCCGAAGGCGGCGCGGTTGTGACCCACGTAGACATCACGCCGCAGAAGCACTCCGAACTCGCCCGGCGGCGGAGTCTTGAGGAACTTCATCACATGAACCGGGTTGCCAGCGTGGGTCAGTTGGCTGGATCGCTCGCTCACGAATTGGCCCAGCCCCTCGCTTCGATATTGAGTAACGCGCAAGCCGCAACGCGTTTCGCAGACCGCCCTCAACCGGACATGGCAGAGATTTGTGAAGCACTGCAGGAGATTGCCGGTGACGACCGGCGAGCCCGTTCTATCATCGACCGCATGCGAGCGATCCTCAAGAAGCAGGCGATCCCGGTTCAAGATCTGGACCTGAACCGGACCGTCGAGGAAGTCGCGCGCCTCATGAGGAACGTCCTGCTGATGCGTCGGGTCCAAATCCGGCTGGATCTCGCCGAGGGGGGGCTTATTGTCCAGGGCGACCAGGTGTCGCTTCAACAAGTACTTCTCAACCTTCTCACGAACGGGATGGACGCCGTTCAGGATCGGCCGCCGGACCAGCGCTTACTGACGGTCACGATGCGAACCAGCAACGGCGCGGGCGAGATCCTGGTCGATGATAACGGACCCGGCATCCCCGAGCCGGCGAAAGATCGATTGTTCGACTCGTTTTTCACAACTAAGAGCGACGGTTTGGGCATGGGCCTTTCCATCTGCCGTTCCATTGTTGAATCTCTTGGGGGGCGCATAAGCGCGGAAAACCGTTCTGCCGGAGGTGCCCGCTTCCGCGTCACGCTGCCGCTGGCAAAACCAGCAGCGGCGCTTGAAGCCCGGGCTGCCAGCGCCGCGCCGGCCTAGTCTCCCGTCCCTGACGTCTGCTACTTCATCTTTGGCGGGGCTCGGCGCCGGAGCCCGCGCCGGACGCCTGTCCGGCTCCCTACCAACACCCTCGAAAGCCAGTCGGTGCCAAAAAAACGAGGCAGGTGCGAAACCTGCCTCGGCCGATACAACCAACCACAGGACCTTAATTCTTAGTAATTGTTAGGAAATAACAGTGTCAGCGCGAGGCATGATTTCATAGTTCCATTCTCCGTGAAACTCATCGCGCCGCAGGCGGATTTGCGCCATCTCCGCATCGGCCACTTTGATTCCCGCCGGATAGGGCCGGTCATCAATCTCGGCGTGGACTTTCAAACCTTTTCGCGTTGTGGTCCCGGCGATCAGACTGACGATCACCTTCAGACTGGTGAGTGGCTTCCCTCGCCAGTTCTTGCTGATGAAGGAGAACAGCCGGTGTTCGATCTTGTTCCATTTGCTGGTTCCAGGCGGGAAGTGGCTCACCGCAATGGCCAGTCCGGTTTCATCGGCGAGCGTCTGCAACTCCAGTTTCCAAAGGCGCAGGCGAGACCCGTTGCTGCCGCCTCCATCGGCGGTGATCAGTAGCCGTTGGGCTTGCGGGTAGATTTCCTTACCCATCGCGTACCACCACCGCCGAATCGTTTCCACGGCAAATGACGCCGTATCGTGATCCACTCCCACGCTGACCCATCCAATGTTCTGTGCCAGATCATAGACCCCGTACGGCGCGGCGCGTCCCAGTTTGGGAATCACGAAATCATGCACTCGAACCTCCGCCGGTTTCCCCTTCGGTTTCCACTCTTGCCCGCTGTTCTTGAAATCGCCCACCAATTCTTTCTTTTTGGTATCCACCGAAATCACCGGCTGCTTGCGGCCGAGGTACTGCTGCACCCTGGCGTTGATATGTTCGAACTGCGCGTTGCGATCCGGGTGCGAATCCCCCTCTTTGGTCTTGCGATTAGCCTGCAGGCTGTAGTCCAGTTCATGCAGCAACTCCGCCACCACTGGATAACTCACTGAATGTCCCATCTGCTCCAACTCTTCAGCCAGTCTACGGACACTCTTGCAGGTCCATCGCAAGCTGGATTCCGGGTCACCCCGCGTCGTGGACTCCACCAGTTTTTCCAGGTCCGCCACCAGACTTGGATCCTTCTGTTTCACCTTCTTCCGCCCGCCTCCTGGACGGCGAATCCGACCAACTGGACGCGTCGCTGGTTGCTCCAACTCCTTCAGCCCTTGCCGGATTACCTGACGGGACACGCCCGTCGCCTGCGACACCGCCGAGATGCCGCCCCGTCCCCATGCCTTACATTCAGCAGCAGCGACCAGGCGTCGCGACTTCTCGTCTAGCACCTTCTCTAAAGTGGCGAAACGTCGCCGAACTCCGGCCAGACTATCCATGCCTCAAGCATAGCCCAAAAACATTCTCATGTGGAAATGTTATTTATTAACACTGCCTAAGGCTCATTGCTGAATGGGATATGCCCTATCGCCGAAAGAACTCCGATGCCTAAGGTGAAGGATTCCGCGGTTCAATGCGATGGTGACAGCCTGCGTCCGGTCCCGCGCGCCGAGCTTACCGAGGATGTTTTGAATATGCGCTTTGATTGTGCCCGAGGCCGTGCCAAGCCGGTGGCCGATTTCCTTATTGCCGAAGCCGTT
>DATFZA010000583.1:0-6240 GCA_035314765.1 Bryobacteraceae bacterium | reverse complement strand
CGACTCATGATCCGCGTAAAGGCAAGAGGATTGCGTGGGCGTGGATCAAAAGGGAGAAGCGGCCGCGGCGCGTGGCGATTGCTGAGGTCGGTTTGGAAAACAAGTTCGCGTAGGCGACCTTATTTTCTAAACGGATCTCGGCAATGGCCACACGTCTTGGGCGGTTTTCTTTTTTGATCCATGCCCACGCGATGCTCTTCCCCTTGCGTGGATCACGGGTCGGAAAAGTTGCCAAGGTATGGGCCCCGAAAATCGTATCTCCGTGGCTTACGCCAATTAGCCCGACCTCACACGGTCGCTGTTCAGCCAACAATTCAATTGCTTGCACAAATGTCTCCATGCTGGCCGGCAAAACCGGACTGGACGGTCGTCAGCTTCGTGAGCAGCAGGTTGCTAGCGCCCCACGTCCCCTGTCCGGTACCCAAGCCGTTGAGCATTTGGTTGGCGGCGGGCTCCATAGGGACATGACGATAGCGTTGAACGGCCTTTTCTTCTTTCACCAGCATCTTGCCCCTCAGGTATTCGAAGCGGTCCTCGACCAGATCGATCCTCAAGGGCTCAAGGCCCCGCTGTGGTTCCTTGTTGGACCGGAATGTATCTGGTGCCTGCGTCCTAGCTTCGCGTTCTGATTCTTCGGTTTTCGCGGTTTTCGCCCAGGCCGACCTCAGAGTCTCGTCCTCCACGTTTTGCCCATGGGTGCCATTGTTGTCCCTGCCTACGATCACTCGGTCGAAGGGAAACGGCGCAGAACACCGCTCAATGCGAAGTACCAGCCAACGCGGATGATCGGGTGTCGGTCCTGGCAGGCGAAGAAATACGCCTTCAATGGTGCCGTAATAAAACCGAATGATTTCCGCTGTCGGAACCATCACTGCACAGGGATCACCGTGCTGCTCCGTGGCCACCAGGCGGGTTCGGCGGACATGGGGCCAAGAGGGACCGAAAAGGTAGGCCCTTCTGGGGATGGCGTTATGGCTGCTCGTCAGCTCGTCTAGCGCCACCATGCGACCCGACGTCGTGTCGATGCGTAGACGATGGCGGTAAGCAGTGAGATCCATTACTACCGACCGCCGCTTCTGCCACACTGAAGTAATTGAGATGTATGGTAGTAGGCCAACCCCGATCTTGACCGTTCTTTTCGTTTGAGAGCAGCGTGACCTCGCGCTGAGTGGGCTCACCTCCCCAAGAGGGAGCTGCGCCAGGCAAATGTCGATTTGCGGTTCGCTCGGGACGCTCGTGTTATAGCCAACCCCACCAATCCATTCGATGCGCCAAAGCAGCTCGTCGTCAGGGAACGCATCGATCGCAGAGACAGAATTGCCCATCCGAAACGCATAACCGGCCGACTTTCGCCGTTCGCAAATAATGTGCGACCGTTCGCGCTCAATTTGCGCGGAGCAGCCCATATTCGCAAATAATTTGCGACTTTACAACGGCCGCTGGCCGCTGATCCAGTTTTCGTACCTGACGACGATTCACGCTTACGAACCTTGCCCGAATGCGTCCGCCAGCAGGCGTTCGGCAATCTTCTTGTGGGCGGCCTGGATGCTGACTTTCTCTTCCTGGACGGCTTCCTTGGCGGCAATGAAATCGTGAAAGCTGGCGTGGTAGACACGGTACCGGTTTTCGATGACGGTTCCCTGCCCGTTGGACACCTTTTCGAGGTAGAGGAACTGCGCCCAATCGGAGATCACCGCCAGGATACGCGACCGGTCCTCAATGTGGGAAAAATCCGAAAGCATATCGATCGAGACAGGCTCCTTCACGACAGTCAAAGCCATGACGACTGGAAGCTTGTACCGGAACCAGGCATCCTCGTCAGCGCCCTTCATGCGCTGCCAGTGCGACTCATAGTAGTTCTTGAGACCCGTTGGCAGCTCATTGATTGCGACGTTGCTCTGCGGGTTTCGCTCAATCTCCGGCAAGACATATCGCAGGTAAATGAAGTTGCCCTGGCTCTTTTCCACCAGCCGCTGGACGAAATCCGCGTTGGCTATGCCTTGCGCAGCGATGTAGGCCTGAATTCCAGGTCTCGGGACGGCTTGCGTTACGTACTCGCGGATATCGGCGGTGTTGTCGGCGCTCTGCTGTTCGATGAACAGGGCGTCCTGCTCACAATCGATTCTCAGGCTGACGGGCTCTTTGGCACCGTCCAACCGCTCCTTCCGGGATGTGATGACGATGAAAATGCCCTGGGGCAGGGTGACCAGCAGGAAGAGGGGGTTCACGCCGGACAGCTTCTCCCCGTCTTCCACTTCGTCGAGCGCATCCACCACCAGCACGGCTTTTTCGCCATAGCACTTTTGAGCGGTTTCGTCGAGAAGGCGGTTGAAGAAGCCGCCGTCGGTGGCTGCCTCCGCGGGCAAGGAGTTATGTGGCAAGCCGTACGCGGCGATCAGTTGCGCACAAATGTTCCGCAAAAACATGCCGGCCTTGTTGATTCCCTCGGCGCGGACATTGAAATGATGCACGTATCCGTTTTGCTTCACCAACTGCGCCGCCAGGGCCGATTTGCCGATGCCGGGATCGCCGCGCACGAAGTAATAGCCGCGGGGGTTCTCGGCCACGAACTTGGCGATGGCGTCGAAAACGAACTGGCGGCCCACAAAGCCTCGGGTCTTCTCATCGATCAGCCGGCTGAAATCGCGAATCTGGCTCTGCACGTCGAAGGAACTACCCGAGAAAGCACGGACCAACTGGCCCAGGCGCGCATCCATCATGGCCTGAAGACCGGACAGTTGAGCCTCCAGGCCAGTGAGAGCATCGGCGGCGATGGTCGATTGTTCGGCGATGGCCGACAGACACTTGGAATCGAAGACCGGCCTATAGACGTCGGTAGCGCGCAGTTCATTCCGGAAGTAGCTGACGAGAAGCCTCGCCTCGGCGGTGAAATCCCGCCACGACGGCCCAAAACTCACAGCGGCTTTCCAGCGCTCGCCGATGAGCGCATAGTCAGGCTCGCGCTCGAAACGCACAACCTGAGTCAACTCGGCGGCAACCTCTGGTTCGGCCAGCGGACCATCTTTGGAGAGCAGCGGCCGGGCCAGATTGAAGTTCGCGAAAGTCGACGAGTAATGCAGAACGGCAGCCGAAAGAGCTTTCTGGAAGGCCTTTTGAGCGGGATCGCCCTTCAACTTGACGAGGAGTCCCTCGGCCACCTTGCCGACGAGGGCATCCAGGAACTTCGTACCGATATAAGTTACGCCGGCTAGCAGAATCAGGGGCATTGGACCATTTCACCTCGTTAATCGGGGGGATTTTAATCGGGGGGATTTTGAAGCTCGTATCCATGGGCCGAACCCGCACGGTCGACAACCACCAGCCGCAGCGGGCCGGCGAACGTGACGGTGACGCGGCCATCATAGAACAGCGAACCCAAACAAGAGCAGTTCCGCGGATCCCAAATCCTGACCGCATTGTCTTCGCTGGCGGAGACCATGAACCGGCTGTCCGGCGAAAAGACAATGCGGTTTACGGAGCCCGTGGGGCCGCCGCATTTGCGGTAATGGCCGGTCTGGGTCTCCCAGATTCTGATGACTCCGTTCCAGGAGCCGGCCGCCGCCAGCAGGCCGTCGGGAGAAAACGCCACGCTGTCAATGGTCTCCGGCGTTCCAATGACCTTGCCATCCGCGGACAGGCAGAAGTGAACTCCCGGCGGCGAGGGCTCTGCGCTGACGCGTCCATCGGAGCTGATACCGAACCCGCGCGGTTGTAGGGGGAGCCGGCAAACCGAAAGGGCGCCGGATGGCTTGATGGACAGATCTTGCACCGCCCCCTGAAGCGGCTTTCGAAGGTCGCTGGTCATTTTGCCGGTAGCAACTTCCCAAATCTTGACGGTTGTGTCCTCGCTTCCGGACACCAGTAAATGGCCGTCGGGATAGAAGGCGACGGCGGTGACCGCGCCCTCGTGCCCTGTGCAAGAGGTCAAACCGCAGCCGGTTTCGACATCCCAGATGTTGACCCGCGAATCCTCTCCGCCGGAGGCGAGCAAGCGCGAGTCCGGGGAAAAGGCGAGGGCAAGCACACCGGCTTTTTGCCCGGCCGATTGGCCATCGGAACAAATGGCGACAGTCTCGCCGCTCGGCGCCTTCCAGATGCGGATGGAGCCATCCCCTGAGCCCGACGCCGCCAGCGAGCCATCGGCGGAAAAAACCAGCGAGGTGATGGGAGCGGCGTGCGCGGGACCGGCGGCTTTGGGCGTCCCGGAAAGAGGATCCCAGACGATAGTAGCGCCGGCCTCATCGCCCGAGACGATGGACCGCCCATCCGGCGAGAACGCGATGCGAGAGACAGGCTTGGTGTGTCCCTGGCAACTGGCAACCAGCGTGCCTATGCCGGCGTTCCAGATCTTTACGAACGCGTCGACTCCGCCGGAAGCCACCTGGCGTTTGTCCGGGGAGATGGCGACGCACTGGACGTCGCCCGCGTGGCCTTTCGATTCCAGACGCCGATCGGTGCCATCGGGCTGATGAAGGTGGATTTCTATGGCGCCTTCCCGCCCTGCGAAGACGCTCAATCGCCCATCGTGCGCGTGGGCAGAGTCACAGAGCGTAGACAGTTTCATGGCTGGCCTCCGGCGGCAGCAGTGGCCTTGGCCGGGGCCATGGGAACCACCTGCGCCATATCCAGAACCCCGACAAATAGCGCCATCGGGAGGAATGCCGCCGCCATCGGATCCTCGGGCACGTTACATTGGGCCACCAGCCGGCCGGTACCGATCTCCCAAAGATAGACGGCATTGCTTCCCGCGGCAACATGTTTTCCGCCGGGGTAGAAAGCCACGCTGCTCACGTGCCGAAGTTCCTGGCCAACCTGGGCCACTGCCGAACCCGAATTGGTGTCCCAGACGGACACGCCTCCCTGATGTCCTCCAGCGGCCAGGAACTGCCCGTCGCTGGAAAGGGTGAGACTCGTAAAATGCACTTTCGTCTGCAGGTTTTGTATCTGCCTGCCGGTGGCGGTTTCCCAGATCCTGATGACGCTGTCGGACCCGGCTGAGGCGACCAGCCGGTTATCGTACGAAAGAGCAATGGCATGAGATCCCGTGGGGCAGCTAAACTTCGTTATTTCCCTTCCGGTCCGCGCGTCCAGGACCACGATGCCGCCATCGTATATCACCACTGCGTCGCCGGCGGCCGAGGCCGTCACATTGGCGATGCCCGCCACGCGCGACACCTGGGGCGGAGCTTGCCAGGCGCTCCGCGATTCCCATGGTTTGAAGCGGCGGCCTTCGGTAGCGCAGATCCGCCGATCAGGTGAGAAAATGACTCCTGGTTCGACATGATCGCCCCCCCTGACGCCCTTCACCCCGGACGCCGTTATAGTGGTACTGGCAAAAATGCCTCCCAGCTCGCCGGCGGTATATGCAGTCACCTGCCCGGCGGCATCGAAAGCGACGCGTTCGACCGCGGAAGTCAACCCCGGATTGACGCGCTCCTGCAGCAGGCGGCCCGAATGCGCGTCCCATACCTTGACCGTGCAGTCGTTGCTGCCGGAGGCGACGAGAGCCCCGTCCGGTGAGAAAGCCACGCAGTTCACTTCATCGATGTGGGCGGAACCGGTGAACAGGCGAGCACCCGTTTGCGCATCCCAAATGCCTATGGTCTTGTCCGCACCGGCGGTGGCGGCGTAGCGGCCGTCTAACGAAAGCGCAACGCCCTTGACCGGGCCGGCGTGGCCGGCACACAGTGAGACCCGTTGCCCCGTCTGCCAATTCCAAACCTCGGCCAAGCCATTCTCCTTGCCGGTCAACAGCAGGCGGCCGTCGGGGGAGGCATCCAGGCTCCTCAGCAGTTTTTCCTGCGGGCTGGAAAACTCTCCGAGGAACTTGCCCGTGGCGGTTTCCCAAATCTGGCAGACAGCGGGATTCTGCGACGCCAAGGCAGAAGATGTATCCACACTGTAGGAACAGCCCGGGCAGTGGCAAATCAACTCGCCTTTGGGAGAGAAATCGATTCGGATGACCGGCTCGCTGTGTCCGACCAGGTTCCAGATGGGACGCGCCGTGGCCGCTTCGAACAAGGTGATTAAATTATCAACTCCCGCGGAAGCAACTAGTGTTCTGTTGCGTAAATGACTATACATAAAATTCAGGCGGCCTTCTTTAGCCGTTTCTTGGGTTTTGTGCATCCTGGAGAGATTTCCTCCAGCCGCTGACGACACCTTTCGATCTTTGCCAGAAGCTTTTCGACGAACTTCGGGTCCCGTGACAGTTTGAAGCTCTTTTGCCGGTGAGGTTTG
>DATFZA010000582.1:0-8807 GCA_035314765.1 Bryobacteraceae bacterium | reverse complement strand
TTCCGCTTTTGCGGCGAGCGCACGGGTGACGCTCGTGACCATGCTCGAGTTGCGTAAGGTCCACTCCAGCCGCGCAAAATCACCAGGCGGGAACATCTCTCGATCCAGATCGTTGCCGCGAATGCTCACCATCGACGGAATTCTATTCTGCTTGCCAAAGAACGCGGCCATAAAGCCCGCGGGATTGAGATAGTGGCCCCAGATTCCGATGTAACGATTGCGCGAAAGCATCCAGTCGAGAATATTGAGTGTATGCGGAAGTGTGCTGTCCCACTCCCGAAAACGGCCAACGCGGAGAACCGATGGATTGCCATCTTCTTGATGAACGACGCCTGCATCAAGCGCTCGTGTCCAGCAGATTACATCGACTTGGTTTCCCAGCGATGCCAAGGAGCGCGCAATTCGGGTAGCGCTGGTAGCTACGCCGCCTTCATCAGGCGCGTGGCGCTCCGTCAGAAAGAGGAGTCTGCCCGCCACAGCAACGGATCAGTTGACCGTGGTCAGAGCGTCGGCATCCACGAGCATGCGCCGGGCCTCGTTGTATTCGCGAATCAGCCGCTTGCACAATTCATGCGCAGCCGGAATATCCCGAATGTCGCCCACGCCCTGCCCCGCGGACCATACATCTTTCCACGCTCTGGCCTCGCGGTCGGAGCCGAAATCCATCTTGGCGTGCGCCGGCAGGTTGTCCGGATCGGCGCCGGCGGCCACCAGGCTGGGCCGCAGAAAGTTTGCGGCCACGCCGCTGACGGCCGCGGTGTAGAGAATATCTTTCGCGGCGGACTCGAGAATCATCTGCTTATAGGCGGGCGGCGCCATGCTCTCGCGCGTCGCGATAAAGCGC
Source organism: Bryobacteraceae bacterium (assembly GCA_035314765.1). Lineage (GTDB taxonomy): Bacteria > Acidobacteriota > Terriglobia > Bryobacterales > Bryobacteraceae > DATFZA01. The sequence goes on along the minus strand of DATFZA010000582.1, from coordinate 7,963 downwards.
GTGCCCAGATAGGCCAGGTCCGCGCCCAGCAAGCGCGCCGCCGCGATCTGGCGGCCATTCGTTATGCAGCCGGAAAGAATCAGCGTCTTGTCGAAAAACTCCCGGATCTCGGCCAGAAATGCGAACGGATTCAAGGTACCCGCATGGCCACCTGCGCCCGCGCAGACTGGGATCAGGCCATCGACGCCCGCCTCAGCGGCTTTGCGCGCGTGGTGCATATGAATCACGTCGTGAAACACAGATCCGCCGTAGCTGTGGATGGCGTCCACCACGTCTTTCACCGCCCCAAGCGAAGTAATGACCAGCGGAACACGATGCTTCACCGTGATTTCGAGATCCTGCTGGAGCCGCGGATTGGTCTTATGCACAATCAGGTTCACTCCGTAAGGCGCAGCCTTCCCACCGGCCAAGCGGTCTTCGATTTCCATGAGCCAGGCTTCGTAGCCTTCGCTGGTGCGCTGATTGAGCGCGGGAAATGCACCGACCAATCCCGCGCGGCAGGTCTCGACGACGAGATCCGGGCCGGATACCAGAAACATGGGCGCGGCGATCGCCGGCACGGTCAATCTGTCTTTCCAAGCAATAGGCAAGGACATGATGAATTCTTGATCATAGCGTGGTTGCCGCGATCGAATAGTCGGACAATCGAAACATGAGATCGCTGACTCTTGAAGCAGCCGTTGCGCTGGCGTTTGCGGCCGCGCTGCCGGCTCAAGTGTCTAAGACTCTGGATCTCACCACCGCGCCTGCTACCAAGACGCACTACGTCGTATTCGCTTCTCGCGGCCGCAGCGCCACCGGGCATTCATTCGTCATTTGGGGCGTGGAGGATGGTGGACAAAAGCGCAGCACCATTCAGGCGCTTGGCTTGTATCCGGAAAAGGACGCGCCGAGTTGCAGCTCCTTAACGGGCAAGGTTCCGGGCTTGCTCCTGGACGAGTTAGCCACGCACAGCGTGGAGGCGGTCGACCAGGAACTGATCGTTCGTGTGGATGAAGCGGATTTCGCGCGGGCCCTGCGAGTTGCCAGGCAGTGGAATTGCCGTCACGAGTTTTCGCTGTTGAGTCATGATTGCGTGGAGTTCCTGCGTGCCGTGGGCGAGGCGCTGCAGTTGCCAATGCCAAAGCGCAACGTTGTGCGCTGGACCCCGCAGGCCTATGTGCGCGCCCTGTTGGCGAGCGTTCGGGAAGGAACGCTCGACCTCGGCGATACGGTGTACGAAGGTTTTCTCATGGACGATCAACCGATGGGCAAGGGAAGCCTGCGCGGACAAGATGGCGGTGAGATCGACGGAAGCTTTCGTGGACTCGATCATCATTCCGGCGCCGGAGAGTTCCCAGTATGCCGCGGATCATTCGAGTACGAAGGTGGCGTCGTGGATTTTCGAGCGCAGGGCAAAGGGGTTCTCCGAGGCCCCAACGGATTGTCGATCCGCGGGGTCTTTGAGCAGGGGAAATTGATGCGGAAGCAACCGCGCCCTTTAGCGGACTGCGGTCCCATCGCGGCCCAGTGGATGGCGATCCCGGCCATTGGACAAAACGCTCGCCCTGCTCCAGACTAAGACTGACAACCATGACGGAACTGAAATCACGCCATTTGTTCACCCTTACTTTGACGCTGCACCCTACGCATGATTTGGGTGAAACGCCGGCCGGGAATCGGCGAGTCGTGCCAGTTTCCGGCGGGCATTTCTGGGGTGAGCGACTGCGCGGAGACGTCTTGGCGCATGGGGGATCGGATCTGTTGCTGGGCCGCTCTGACGGCTCATTTCAACAGGACGTGCGCCTGGTTTTGCGGACCGAAGACGGGGCACCGATCCTGATGACTTATCGCGGTGTGCGGCACGCATCGCCTGAAGTGAGTGCGAGCCTCGCTCGCGGCGAATCTGTCGCCGCTTCTGAGTACTACCTGCGAACCGCGCCGTTCTTTGAAACCGCATCGCCAAACTATGCTTGGCTCAATAAGATCGTGACCATTGGCGTTGGTGAAAGGCGGCCGGACAGCGTGGTTTACGAGATTTTTGAGATCCTCTGATCGAGTTTGACACGCTGACGCTCTGGGGCACGCTAGGCTACTCGCCATGGTAGACTTGACGGCTTGAGTCTAGGCTTCGTCGACTACCTCATCCTCGCGCTCTACTTTGCTTTTGTCCTGGGCATCGGCTGGCTCGTAAAACGGCGCGTTTCCACCGCGGAGGAGTTTCTAACCTCGGGCCGGTCAGTCCCGGTTTGGATCACCAGTCTGGCATTTATCGCCGCCAACCTGGGCGCGCAGGAAGTGATCGGCATGTGCGCGTCTGGCGCCAAATACGGCATTATGACGGCGCATTTTTACTGGATCGGCGCGGTCCCGGCCATGCTGTTTGTCGGTGTATTCATGATGCCGTTTTATTACGGCAGCCGCGCCCGCAGCGTCCCCGAGTATTTGAAACTGCGCTTTGACGAAAAAACGCGCGGCCTCAACGCCATCACGTTTGCGGTGATGACGCTGTTCTCCTCGGGCATTTCAATGTATGCCTTGGGAATTCTTTTCCAGTTGGTGCTGGGTTGGTCCTTCACGGCATCGGTACTGTTGTCGGCTGCCATCGTGCTGGTGTACACATTCCTCGGCGGACTGACCAGCGCAATTTACAACGAAGTATTGCAGTTCTTCTTGATCGTGCTGGGATTCGCGCCGTTGTCGATACTCGCGGTCAGCAAAGCCGGCGGCTGGCAGGGTGTTTCCGCCAATATTCCTCGAGTGATGACGCACTCCTGGACATACCTGGCGCACTCCTCCGAAAACCCGATGGGTGTCGAGATCTTCGGCCTGGTAGCGGGACTCGGATTTGTTTTATCGTTTGGCTATTGGTGTACGGATTTTCTGGTGGTGCAACGAGCCATGGCGGCGAATTCCATGTCGGCCGCCCGGCGCACGCCGTTGATTGCCGCGTTTCCCAAGATGTTCATGCCGTTTGTGGTGATCATCCCCGGCGTGGCCGCCTTGGCGCTTTCACATATGGCAGTGGGTTATTCGCTTCCGCTCAAGGCGGATGGCGTGACGACGAACTACGATCTGGTCCTCACTACGTTGATGGCGCAGTTTTACCCATCCGGCATTCTCGGATTAGGACTGACGGCGTTGATGGCGTCCTTTATGTCGGGGATGGCCGGAAACGTCACTGCCTTCAACACCGTGTTCACATACGACATCTACCAGGGTTATATTCGCAAGCACGAAACCGATGCGCACTACTTTCAAGTGGGACGCATCACCACGGTGGTGGGTGTGGCGCTCTCCGTCGGGACTGCTTACCTGGCGTCGTATTTCAACAACATCATGGATTTTCTGCAACTCGTGTTCGGTTTTGTGAATGCGCCGCTGTTTGCGACATTCTTGCTGGGCATGTTCTGGAAGCGCTCTACCGGCCACGGCGCGTTTTCCGGCTTGCTGAGCGGCACGATGGCGGCCGCGGCCACGCACGGCCTGACAGTTGCGGAAGGCAAGGGAGGCTGGCTGGGGACGGTAGTTCACACGTTTCCATCCACGATGGCGCAGAATTTCTGGATCGCGATCCTGGCGTGGTCGACTTGTTTCTTGGTTACGACGCTGGTGAGTCTGGCGACCAAGCCTAAGCCGGAAAAAGAATTGCATAATTTGGTGTTCGGTTTGACGGATATTCCGCATGAAAAGGCTCCGCCCTGGCTGCAACGCCCGGCCGTGTTGGCGATTATTGTAATTATCGTGCTGGTTGGTTTGAATTTGATATTTGCCTAAGACCTTATGAACGACCTGCGAATACCGATCGGCTTATTCTTCTCGATAACCGGTGCAATTCTGTTGATCACCGCCTTCACCGGCCACAGCAAAGCCCCCATCGGAAGTGAAAATGTCAATTTGTATTCTGGTTTGTGCATGCTGGTGTTCGGGAGCGTGATGCTGTGGCTGGCCCGCCGCGCTGCCTGATTGAAGCGTTTGAGCAAACGTTCCGGAAATCTCCCGATCTGTTTCGCGCCCCCGGGCGCGTGAATCTGATCGGGGAGCATACCGATTACAACCTAGGTCTGGTGTTGCCGATGGCCATCGATCTGGCCTGCTATGCGGCGTCGGCGCCCAACCGGGACGGTATCCTGCGCGTTCATTCAGTCAACCTTGGCCAATCCAGACAATGGCCCGTTACCGACCTGATGGAACTCACTCCCCAAGGCGATTGGGCCGACTACGTGCTTGGCATCGCGCGCGAACTGCGGCTCGAACGCGGTTATGACCTGATGCTGGAGAGCACGGTCCCGCTGGGTTCCGGGCTCAGTTCGTCGGCGGCTTTGGAGGTTTCGACAGCGCTCGCGCTCGGCTGGAAGGGCGAACTTCCCAGTTTGGATCTGGCGCTGCTCTGCCAGCGGGCCGATCATCAGTTTCTGGGGATACCGTCCGGCATCATGGACCAGTATGTGTCTATTTTCGGAAAAGAAGGCGCGGCAATAAAACTGGATTGCCTCCGCCTGAAGAGCGAGCTGGCGCCGCTGCCGCCGGGCGTGGCGCTGGTGGCGGTGAACTCGGGAGTTTCTCATGCGTTGGCGCAGTCGGCATACAAGACCCGCGTGCAGGAGTGCGCCGCCGCGGCCGCTGCCATGGGAGTAAAGAACCTGCGCGATGCCAACCTTGGGAAACTAAGTCTCATCACCGATGAACGTCTCCGGCGAAGGGCGCGCCACGTCTTGACCGAAAATCTGCGCGTACTGACCTTTGTAGCCGCCGCGAAGCGGGGCGATCTTGCCGAGCTTGGACGTCTGATGGCCGACTCTCACCGCAGCCTCCGCGACGATTACGAAGTGAGTTGCCCGGAGATTGATTTTCTGGTGGACGCGGCGATAAAGATAAACGGCGTGTGGGGTTCGCGCATCACCGGCGGTGGATTCGGAGGTTGCACCATCAATCTGTTGGATCCGGCGGGGGTCGAAAATTTCCAGCAGACGCTGTTCCGGCAATACCGCGAGAAGTGTGGACTAGAGCCGCGGTTCTACAAGGTCACGCCCGCTTGCGGCGCCTCGCAGATTTCTTGAGAGCTTCCCTCAGGATGCGCACTATTAGAGCAAACCAATACGCTTCCTCCGAGGCGTTTTCAAAGGACAGGTAGCCGGACCCTGCCTGTCCTTTCGTATCGTCTAACCCCGAACGTAAAGTGAGGGGATGCGGCGATACCCCTTGCTGAATTTTGACGCTAGCTATAGCTAAACATAGCGTCAGAAGTACTTGCGCATCCGCTCCCTCACGGTCGCGGCTCTGTTACGGAAGCGGCCACTCGCGAGTACTTTTGACGCCATGTTTGGAATAGGGAGCTTGAACAGCGCCGCGCAATTTGGACAGCGCCATCCAGTGTGTCAGCTCCGCCGCGAAGCAATCTCACTTCGAGCGGGCTCACTTCGAGCGGGCGCCTCCAACAACTGGTTGAGCAGCGCCAGCGTCGATTCCGCGCTGCTTCGAACGGTTTCGAGTTCCTCGAATGTTTCCGTGTTGGCGACCTCACCGCCTTCTAAGGCCCGGTCTAGGTTCGCTAATAGCTGATTCTGGGCTCGGCTTACCTCCCGTGCCTGCTGAATCGCGTTCTCCAGTTCGGCGGTTCGCAGTTGGATTAGGCGTTGCGATTCCGACAGCGCCAGGATCATCTGATTGAAGCTTTCGCCGAGAAACTGCACTTCATCCCGGGTCTGGCTCACCTCGATCAGCGTCAGTTCGCCCCGCTGAACAGCCGCGATTCCATCCCGCAGCAAGCTCAAGGGACGCACCAAGGCTCGGGAGGTGAACTGGGCGATCGCTCCCGAAACCAGCACTACCACGATAGCCAGCAGCGCGGCTTGGCTCGCGTCAAACGTATCGACGCGCAAGTCGTAGGCCAGCATCACCGCGATCACCCAGAACACCAAAGTCGCCGTGAAAATGAAAAACTTCTTGGCCAGAGATCGGCCCACTCGACGGCGCGCGCGATGCATCTTCTTCTATCGTCCGCTCGAATCCTCTAGGTTAGCCCCAAGCATGACGAGGGGATACCCGGAAATCAGGGCGGGCTCTAAGCAGAATCCCCTACCTCCCTAGCCAACATGCGTACTAAGACGAAGTCCTTAGCGGCCGTCGGAATCTTACTTAGTTTCGCCTTCAAATCCGGGTTAGCTGCCGCGTGCGGACTTAGAACCGCCAGCCTAACACCCAGAGCACGTAGACGCAAAAGCAAACCACCAGCGAGAACACAGCCGCGGGGCCACGGTCTAAGGTCAACGCGGCGCCAAAAGACAGAGCCAGCGGGCCAACCGACAGCAGGCCGCCGACGATTCTGGCCCATGCAGCATGCCGCAAAAGGCCGCGCCCCGTAAAGAAGAAACTAGCGCCAAATAAGCTCAAAGTCAGGGCAATGACCGCTCCAATGGCGGCGAGCCAACTGGTTAGCGCGGATACCGAAATCGATCAGGCCGCCCACAACCCGGGCCCCCGCGGTCAGAAGCCAGACCAAGCCATCTTTCGGACCAGTCCCAGACGTATCCGTTGCCACGCTGGGCGCCAGCAGAGTAATCCACACCCAGCCCGAATACAGGAAGAACAAGAGAGACGGCGCGCCGACACAAACGCCCGCCGCGCGAAACAGATTCGCGACGATCGAGAGATGGCGGGTTGGCGGCAACGTGTCGATTCTAGCGCTCCTAAGCGCGCTTCAGCGCCCGTTGTTGCCCGGCAGCGAGCCGATGGAGGATGGAACGAGGAGTCCACTCCATAAACATCACCGCCAATTTGTATTTCCAGCCTGGAATGACGAACAGCTTGCCGCGGTCTAACCCATCTAACGACGCGGCGACGACCTCCGCCGCCTGCATCCACAACCAGCTCGGGATGTGACTCCGGTCCCACCCCATACTCTGGTGAAACTCCGTGATGGTATAACCCGGGCACAGTGCTTGCACGTGCACGGCTGATCCACTGGAGCGCAACTCCAGCGCCAGCCCTTCCGTAAAACTGTTGATCCAATGCTTCGTCGCGCAATAGCTGATACTGCCGGGGGCCTGCCAGAAACCTGCCACCGACGAGACGTTAATAATGCCTCCGCGATTGCGCTCTATCATGCCGCGCAGAGCGCGATGGCTCAGCCGCAGCGTGGCCATCACGTGCAGGCGATGCATCTCGACCTGAGACTCGATCGTAGAATTTGCGAATTTGCCCAACGTTCCGAAGCCGGCGTTGTTGACCAGCAGGTCTACCGAGTCCAGCCGCTCTTCCACCAGCGCCAAACCTTCTTCGGAGGTGAGGTCGGCTGCCACAGCGTGCGCTGTGATGGAGTACTGGCGCGTCAACTCCGCGGACAAGGACTCCAGACGGTCCAGCCTGCGGGCGATGAGCAATAGATCGTATCCGCGCGCGGCAATTTGGCGGGCAAATTCTACTCCGAGTCCGGCGGAAGCGCCAGTAATGGCGGCAAGGGGTCGCATCACGATACTGTACACCGGCGGGGTAGCTACCCGAATCGATTCGGCAGCCCGTTGGGGTTCTTGTTTTGGCGGACCGGGTTGAGTTTTTCAGTCCTGCGCAGGCCGGACCAGGGGGTCCGCCCCACAAGGAAATTTCTGCCCACGCGAGGGATTTGTGGGGCCGTCCCCCTGGACGGCGCCAAACCCCCTGGTCCGGCTTGTTCGCCTAGTCTAGCCCCGAACGTTAGTGAGGGGATCGGCACCAGGGACCGGCGCTGACCGTCCCGCGTCCGACGTTGCCCGACAACGCTATCCTCAAGAAGAACACCGATGGAATCATCTGCTCTTACTCCGGCCATCCTCGAAGCCATCTCCCGCGATCTCGACATCGCTATCCGTTCCCTGGTTTCTACCATCGAGCTGCTCGACGAGGGCGGCACGGTGCCTTTCATTGCGCGTTACCGCAAGGAGGCCACCGGAAATCTGGATGAAGTTCAGATTCGCGCTATCCAAGAGAAGGCCGAATACTTCCGCGA
>DATFZA010000581.1:0-12743 GCA_035314765.1 Bryobacteraceae bacterium | reverse complement strand
GATGCACTGCGCGTCGCCAGCAAATCCGTCAGAACCCGATTGTGAGCGCCGGCCGCCAGCAAAACCAGTTGAGCGCTGCTGTCCACCAGCCGCTGGGTTTCGAGCACTTCGAAAAGAGCGCTCGCCACCGCGGGTTCCTGCGCGATCTCCTGAAGCGCCTGGCCCAGGGTGTTCGGGCGAATCGCCGTGGCCTTGCCAAACTCGGCGGACGCTTCCCGCTCCGCTGAACTGGTGATCACGCTGACCTGGTTGGCCCCGGTCTGGCGGATAGCGGAAGTCACTTGGCGCAAGCGGTTCACTACCTTTTCTTCAATCTGCCGGATCATTCCCTGGTCGCGAAAATGCACTTTGCGGATGTAAACCGAACCCAATTGGTAACCCCAGGCTCGAGATTGTCCGGAAACCTCAGTGCGAACCGTTTGGCTCATGCTGTGACGCGTCTGCAGCATGTCGGCCAGCGGCATATTACTCAAACAACGAACGGTCGCATTGCTCACGTTCGCTCGCAGCGACCCGCGCGGGTCGGTGTTCTTGAACAGATACGCGATCGGATCGCAGACCCACATCTCGTACCAGATGCCGATACCCATGGGTGCGCCTTCCTCTGAGTTCACCGGCTCACTGCGCCGGTACTCTTGGTCCAGCCGCAGATCGAGTACATAGCATTTACCAAAGAAATTGATAAAGAAGGCCGCTATTCCGAGTTTTGCTGGAAGAAAGTGCAGACCCGGCTCGTCGATCGCGCCAATGACCTTCCCGAACAGAACGTAAACCCGGCAACTCCGCTCCCCCACAATCGTGTACCAGCCAAATACCCGGCAAAACGCTAGCAAAATGGGGACGCCCACTAGCATAACGACAAAAGTGAAAAGGGCTGACGAGAGCACCGTCATCGCCGCACCTCCAAATAAGTTGTCTTCGCTTTCTCGTAGAGTTTCAGCTTCACGTTGCGAATGTAGGCCTCCAGAATTCCCGGTCCCGCGCGGTGTAACTGGCCCAGTTCCTCCGCCAGCAACTTGATCGGTTGCACCTCGGCCTGCGCCTTGAGCGTTTCAATCTCCACGGCGCGCTTAGACTGCACAATCTTCTGGTCCGCCGCGGCCTGGGCGAGACTGATGTCGCTCGATACCTGATTGTGGGCGGTATTGATGGCCGCCAGGGCGGATTCCACTTCCGGCGGCGGATCGATACTGGTAATCAACGACGCATCCAATACCACGCCGTAGCGCGCTGCCGTCACCCGGCACTCCTGGTCCATATACTCGTTCAAATCCCGCAAGTTCTTCCGCAGGTCGTTAATGGAAACGCCGATCATTTCGGTGCCCGGTATGGCCGGCGCTTCTTGCGGATTGGGCGCCGTGCCGGGTTTGGACTCGAAATTCGAGATCCTCTGTCGCAGAACCGAGACAAAATACCCCATCACGTGCACAAACGGCTGCTTGATTCCAAAAAGATAAGCGTACAAGTTGTTTTCGCTGACGTGATAGCGAATCTGCCCCGTAAGTCCGGTGTTGAGCTGGTCTTTCGTGACCGCATCCAACCGCGTCCCCGCCTCGTTCATTTCCGGGGCCTCGGGATCCAGGGCCATGTTCACGGTATTGGTCGCGATCGTGACCTTGTAGACTTTCTCCCAGGGAAACCTAAAGTATGGCCCCCCAGGCTGAATCACCCGCACCTGCGGATAGGTGTAGCGGTCCCGCTCGTCATCGCGCAACTCGGCTGAGACTGGATCGTCGAGCGTGGTTCGGTTCCCCGGCAGCCGCTCCGCCCGGCCGAAAACAGTCTTCACCGCGCGCTCGTTCTGGTTGACTGTATAGGTTCCCATTAGAACCACGCGGACCAGGAACCATGCGAGCCATCCAAGGAGTACTCCGGCAAGTATTTGCATTCGGTTACAGCTCTCCCGTGATACTTCGGTCAACTATCGGCAGAATTGTCCGATACGACAGGAGTGCGCCAATTGACCCACAATGACCTGGATCGCGTCAATTGCCGCCAGATTGAATGATCATATTGCCGCCATCTCCTATGAAATCAATAAGATGGCAATGGCGTCACAGGTGCGTTAACAAACGCGGCGCGGCGGCAAAATTTGGCTCCGTGCAGAGGTTCTTAAAGATGAAGACTCATTCTATTTTCTTCGGGGCCACATTGGCTCTTGCAGGCGCCTTTCTGATAAGCACGGCGTCCGGCCAGAGTTGGCCAGTAAAACACAACAGAGACTATAAGGCTGCCGCGACCGCGGCCAGCACATTCGATTCTTTCACCACCGGCGTTGTTGTGAAAATCAAGAGCGCCAGTATCGCGAAGGATGGCACCATCACCACGCAGTTCACGCTAACGGATTCCAACGGCAATGGACTGGATGTGAATGGTGCTCTCACGCCGGGCGCCGAAGCCCTGGCTTTCGTTGCCGCTTACATCCCTAGCGGCCAAACCCAGTACACGGCTTACACCACGACAGTCGACAAGGCAACGACTAACAGCAATCCGTCGCAAACTCAGGCCAGCACGGACAAAGGTGGTACCTACGCCTTAGTCGATGCGGCCTCGGGTACTTACAACTACACTTTTGGAACCAAGGCCCCAGCTACGTTCGACGCAACCGCCACGCATTCAATTGGCATGCAAGCGGAACGCGACTTATCGGCCTACGGCTTTCCCACCACCTACACATCCAACGACGTGTTCACGTTCGTGCCGAATGGGTCGGCCGTCACCGCCGTACGCGATGTCATCAATGAGGCCAGTTGCAATTCCTGCCATAATCCTATCGGCGCGCACGGAAACCCCGGTCCGCGTACCAAGATGGCGTTTTGCGTCCTGTGCCACACACCGCAAAGCACCAATCCGGATTCGCTCAATACCGTAGATATGAAGGTATTCATCCACAAGCTGCACATGGGATCAAGTCTTCCCAGCGTAGTAGCGGGTGGCAAATACTTCGTCGTCCATCGCGGTACGCTGGAGGACTATTCGACCATCGTCTTCCCGCAAGACATCCGCAATTGCACCACTTGCCATGCCGCAGGGCCTGCGCAGGCCGACGCCTGGAAGACCAATCCCAGCCGCGCCGTTTGCGGCTCCTGTCATGACGACGTGAATTTCGATACCGGCAAGAATCATGTCAATTTGATTGAGAGCGACGACAGCCAGTGCAAGCAGTGCCACGTAGCGACCGCGCACAATGAATTCGACGCTTCCATTCCTGGCGCCCACACAATTCCGAACTACTCGGCTTCGCTGCCCGGAATTGTTCTGAAGATCATGAACGTCGCCAACGCGACTCCGGGTAACAACCCGACCGTGACCTTCCAGGTGCTCGATAAGTCCGGCAATCCGGTAGACATCACCAAATTGACCACCATTCGAATGGTTCTCGGCGGAAACAACATCGACTACGGAGTTGCCCCCGGACTGCGAGTTTCGGAAACTCCCACCAAGGCGACCGGCGGGGCCAGCGGCATTTACATGTACACCATGACCAATGCGATTCCAGCGGGTGCTACGGGCTCCTATACCATTTCGATGGAAGCCGCGAATAACGTAACCTTGCTGGCCGGCACAACGCAGCAAATGACGGCGTCCGACAGAGCCCTGCCAGTGGAAACTTACTTCTCGGTCGACAGCAGCCCATTGCTAGCCAGACGGCAAGTTGTCTCGCTCGCCAAGTGCAGCGCCTGCCATCAGGATCTGGGCATCGTCCACGGCGGAAGCCGTGGCAATACGCAGGAATGCGCGATTTGCCACAATCCCACGTTGTCTGACGGCACTTCCAAACAAAGCGTCAGTTTCGCCACGCAGATTCACAGTATCCACCGGGGTGAGAACCTGACCAATCCTTATATCCTCGGCACCACCAATTATCAGAGCATCCGGTTCCCGGGCGATCTCCGCGATTGTAATACCTGCCACGTTGGTAGCTCTTATGAAGTTGACAACGTCGGTGCGGTAGCTTCCGTCGCCAGCCCCGGTGGCTTCACGCCAACTACGCCTCCGATCGCAGCGGCCTGCCAAGGTTGCCATGACGATAAAGCAACCGCCTCACACGCGCTTGCCAACACCACGTCGATTGGCGAGGGCTGCCAGGTTTGCCACGGCATTGGCGCGCAGTTCGCCGTGGACACGGTTCACGCGCGCGTTCTGTAAACCAAATAGCGTTAGTTTAGGTTAGTTTAACGACGAGGCCGCCTGGAATCAGGCGGCCTTCACTTTGTGGGGCCGGTTCCTAACCGGCAGCGGGTTGTCAACCCGCTCCAGGCCGATTAACAATCGGCCGAAGGCTACCAGCCAGGCTGATATGCTGCCCCACAGGGACTAGCGAACTGCAACCGCGACGCCGTTCTGGCTGGCTCCATCTCCCACCGTGAGCAGGACCGGGACCGCTGCGTTTCCCGAAATTCCCACGGGAAGTCTTGCGTTTACTTGCATCACCCCAGCCGTCCCTGGCGCAAGGCCGCTGAACACAATTTCCGCGTCCTGGCCGCCGATTGAGACTCGAACGGCGCCAACTGGTGGCGCATACGGCGCAATCGCCATCTTCCCCGTTGGAGTCGCCGGATTCGTGACGCCCTGGCCGGTTGCAAAGAGAACAATGATGCTTCCAGCGTCCGCGGGATTGCCGGTTGAGTTCAGAGTGCCGTCCTGATTGAAAGCGCCCGGGTACAATCGGGGCGCCGTTGGCGCGATTTGAACCGTCTGGGAAACACTCGATACACCCCCGTAATGAACCGAGATATTCGCCTGCGTCAAACCAGCCATTTCGTACGGGATCTGTAGGTTGGTCTGCCGATAGCTCACAAAAAAGAGCGCAGCGGACACACCATTTACGTCGACTGACGCGTTGCCGAGAGTTGTGGGCAAGGTTGCGGTCACGGGATCGAAGACGGAAGCGATTCCAGCGGAGGGACCGAGCGATCCTCCGTAAATGGCGACGATTTCACCGGGGGCAAACGGTCCGCCGGCGCCGCTGAAAACATCCACAATCCCACCAGCGGCAATCTTCGGGGTAGCCGGGCCATTGGCGCTCAGCAGCAACAAATCGTTGGTTAAGCCGCCTGCGTCCCCACCGAAGAAGAACGCAGTATTTGCGTCGGATACAAAGGTGGCTTCCAAACGATAGCGAGGCTCCGGAATATCGCCCGCCGGCGCGATCTGCGTCCAGGCAACAGATGCGGGATCGTATTCCCACGTGTCATTCAGGACCAGCGCTCCTAGTCCACCGAATAGGACCAACTTCTCGCGGTGGTCGTCGAAGACCATTCCGTAGCGCTCCCTCGGGGGCGGCTGTACAGCGGTGACGATTTCCGTCCATTGGTTTTTCGCAAGATCGAAGGACCACAGGTCTCCTTGCGGGCAGGGTCCGTAGCCGCTCGAGCAACCCCCGTACAGGAACATCTGGTCGTTTTGTGGCACGTAAACGGCATGATGCAGACACCGGCGTAAAGGCCGGACGCCGGCTGGCGATATTTCGCTCCAGGAACTGGTCGCCAAGTCCAAAGCCCAGGTGTCGTCAAAGCGCCCCTCGGTTGTGAATCCGTGCGAAATCACGATTCGATCCCGTTTGGAATCGTAGATCGCCGAGAGGCCGTAGCGTGGTAAGGGTCCGGCCGATTCCGGGGCTAGCAGGTTCCATGCGTTGGTCTGAATATCGTAAGCCCAGGCATCGCCGAAGAAGCCTTGACCCATGCCGGCAATCACTATAATGCGGCGGCGTACCGGGTCGAAGGTGACGGTGTGCCCGTGGCGGGAAGATGGGGGCTGTCCCAGTGGGTTGATCTCGCGCCACTGTTGGTTGTCAATCGAATAGGCCCAAAGGTCGTTGCGGTCACCGGAAGCATCCAGTCCGCCAAACAGGAACAGCTCCCTGCCGGCGGTGTCAAAAGCGATCGGCGCATCCTCTCTCGGGCTGGGGGCGGCGCCAGAGGAATTAGCGCGGGACCAAAGCAAGGAGTTCGACTGAGCATGTGCCATCGAACCGGCAAGAAAGATCGTAGACAATACTGCCTGCGCTACCAAGCGCCTGCGCAAAACCAGATTTCGGAGCTCTTGATGTACACCCACGATAGATCCTTCGATCAAACAGCGCCTGTAGTTACGGCAGTTCGCAAAATATCGATAGGGTATCGAAGAACGTCCAACAAAATCAAAGCGCGCATTCAACACGAGTGAGTGCGGCCTGTTTCCACTACGTGCCGAATCAAGCAATGCGCCACTATTCCGGCGTCGTCCGGTCACTGGTATCGCGATGCACGATCGGCTGGCAGCATCTCTAAACATGGCGTCAGAAGTACTTGCGCATCCGCTCCGTTGAAGACGCATTCCAAATTCCTGATGCTGCGAGACCGCCCGCCGGCGTCTTCATCCCTATGGGAGGGCCACAGGTCCATGGTCACTCCCTCACGGTCGCGGTTCTGTTACGGAACCGCGCGCGTCAGCAAGCGGCCACTCGCCAGTACTTTTGACGCCATGTTTAGAAGACCACGACGATAAGGCAAACACCTCCCATGCGCTTGCCAATACCACGACGCTGGGCGAGAGCTGCCTCGCCAGCCACGGCATGGTCGCATAGTTCGCCGTGGATAGGGTTCTCGCGCGGGTTCTGTAATTCGCGCTATTTCGATGGGGGCCGTCTGGAAGCAGGCGGCCTTTCTTTTTTTGCCAAGCCCATTGACACTAGAGCCGTTGCGTTTCTCGATCGCAACCTGAGATGGCCTGAGATCCCAATAAAGATTTTGTGAGATGCTCAACAGAAGGAGCGTATAGGGATGAGGAGTCGCTTTTTGGCATTTTCCGGGGCGCTAGCGGTCAACATGGCTTATCCGCTTGCCTGGGTTTATCCGCTTGCCGGGGTTTGTCCGCTTGCCGGTCAGACTGCTTCGCGGGCAGTTCCGCGCACTTCCGATGGGCATCCGGACTTGCAGGGCGTCTGGACCAACGTGACGCTTACGCCGATGGAGCGGCCGGCGGAGTTTGCCGGGAAATTGAACCTAACGGACGCGGAGGCGGCGGCCTACGAGAATCGCAATAACGACGAGTTGAAGGCGGCGGATGGCAAGGCCGACGCGGATTTTCACCGCCGCGCTGGCTCGGGGGAAACCGGCGGCTACAACGCTCTGTTTATCGACCGCGGGTCGGAGATGGCTCGCGTGGATGGCGTGAAGCGGAGTTCGCTGATTGTGGATCCGGAGGACGGCAAGATGCCGGCGCTGCTGCCCGAAGCCCGGAAGCGGCTGGCGGCGATGAGGCGAGGCTCGACCGACTCCGCGAAAGACCGGCCGTTGTCGGAGCGGTGTCTGATGAGCTTTGGTTCGAGTTCCGGGCCGCCCATGCTGCCGGTGCTCTACAACAACAACTATCAGATCGTGCAGACTCCGGATGCGGTGGTGATTCTGGTCGAGATGATCCACGATGCGCGCATTATCCGGATGAACTCCAAGCACGCCCCAGGAGATGTTCGGCAGTGGCTGGGCGATTCGGTTGGACATTGGGAGGGCGACACGCTAGTGGTGGACACCACAAATTTCAACGAGAACATCAGCTTCCGCGGATCGTCAAAGAACCTGCATGTGATCGAGCGGTTCTCGCGTCCCGACGCAAAGACGCTGTTGTATCGGGCGACCATTGACGACCAGACGACGTTCACCAAGAGCTGGACCGTGGAATATCCGTTCGTCGCCACGCGGGGTCCGATTTATGAGTACGCCTGTCATGAGGGAAACTACGCGATCGTGGATATTCTGGGCGGAGCGCGCAAGGCCGATGAGGAAGGGCAGAAGAAGTAGACATCGATGCGGCGGCCTTTGGACGGGTAAATAACCCGCCCGCAACTTAATAACCTGCCCCACATTCGGCATGAGAAATATTATCCTGATCGTGGTTGCGGCGGTAATCGTTCTGCCGATATTGCTGCTTCTGATCCTTTCGTCCAAGCCGGCACTCGACCTCGATCCGGCCCTCAAAGCACTTGGCCCGGCGACTCCCGTGAAAGTGCATGCCAGCGATGCGCATGGGATTCGCGAATTAACCGCTTTTTTGGAAGAAAATGGGCAACGAATTCCGCTGTTTGAAGTAAAACAGCCGGCGCATCGGGTGTTTTTCTTTGCTCATGAAAAGCCGGCCGATGTCAGCTTTACTCCCGACTCGAAACACGCCTCCCAGATGAAGGATGGCAAAGGCGTGTTGGCGATCGAGGCCGTTTCGAACGACTTCCGTGGCGCCAGCACGGTGGTGCGCCGCGACGTGGAGGTGGTGACGAAACCTCCGGCGGTGGGCGCCGACGGAGAGCAGCATTACATCAACCAGGGCGGCGCCGAACTGGTGCTGCTTACCGTAGATGGATTCGCCCCCGAGTCTGGCGTGAAAGTGGGGAATTACACGTTCCGCAGTTTCGCGCTGCCCGGCAATAGCAAGCAGCGCGTTGCGTTATTTGCGTTTCCCTGGGATCTTTCGCCAGATACCACGGCGGTGGTGTACGCGGCCAATCCGGCCGGGCAGGTGACGGCGGACTTTGACCAGCACGTGAAGCCCAAGAAATTCCGAAAGCGCGATATCGAAATTACGGATGCTTTTCTCCGGCACGTGGTCAATGACATCGAACCGGGCGGCAGCGGCGATCCGCTGGAGCGGTTCTTGAAGATGAACCGCGAGCTGAGAAAGAGCAACGGCGAGACGCTTTACAACTTGCGTTTGAAGACGGCGGACCACTTTCTCTGGACGGAGCCGTTTATGCACCAGCCGGCCAAGCCGGAATCATTGTTCGCGGACGTGCGCAGTTACATTTACAACGGCAAGAAAGTGGACGAACAGGTGCATCTGGGGTACGATCTGGCGAGTTCAAAGCACACGCCGATTCATTCCTCGAATGACGGGACGGTGATCTATGCCGAACGGCTGGGAATCTACGGCAACTGCGTGGTGGTGGATCATGGACTGGGGTTGCAATCGATCTATGGGCACCTGAGCCGGATTGACGTGAAGCCGGGCGAGGCGGTGAAGAAGGCGCAGAAACTCGGATTGAGCGGCGAGACCGGAATGGCTGGGGGCGATCACTTGCATTTCAGCATGCAGGTGGACGGAGTGCAGGTGGACCCGAAAGAGTGGTGGGATCCGCATTGGCTGCACGACAGGATTTTCAGTAAGCTTAAGCCGCGGGATGCTTCCGCCGGTGTGCCAGAAAAAAGCGCAGTGCCAGATAAGCGGCCAGCAGCACACCACCGGCCGCGGAAGCGAGCTTAAGGTTGTGCTCGAAGAGGGCGAGGATCTCTTTCCAGCGGGCTCCGAAGTGATATCCGAGAAATAGAAACGTGCTGACCCAGAGGACTGCGCCGCTGTAGGCGAAGGCCGCGAACGACCGGTATTCCAGATGGGTGGTTCCGGCGGTGATGGCGGTAAAGTGCCGTACTCCCGGAATAAAATAGCCGATCATCAGGGCCCAATGGCCGATACGATCAAACCAGTCGTGCACGCGCTGGATCTTGGCGTCGGTAATGTGCAACAGGCGGCCGAATCGGGAATGGAGAAAGGTCCAGCCGAAGGTGCGGCCGATGAGAAAGCTGCAGGTGATGCCGCAAATGCTGCCGCCAGCGGCGGCAAGCGCGGTGGGCGCCAGATGCAGGGTTCCCTGGGAGATGAGAAAGCCGCAACTGGTGAGCATCAGTTCGTCGGGAACGGGTAGTCCGACGATGCCTGTTACCAACAGCGCGAAAATGGCGAAGTAGCCGTAGGTGGCTACCCAGTGCAAGACGGCTTGTTCCAAAGACGAGGATAGCGAATCCGAGAGAACCGATTGCCGCATCGGGTCTCGATCTGGGCTAAAATCGGGCATGGCCGCCGGCTCACTGATTTCGGTTGAGGAATATTCGGCGTCCGTATTCCGTCCCGATTGCGACTATGTAGACGGTCACATTCTGGAACGGAACGTTGGTAAAAAGCGCCACAGTCACACGCAGACTTATGCCTTAGCGTGGTTTTGGAATCGAAGGGAGGAACTGAAGGTCGAGCCCTATGTTGAACAGCGCATCCAGGTCGCCCCGAGGCGGTTCCGAGTCCCGGATCTGCTTCTGATGCGCATGCCCGTGCCGGACGAAGAGGTCTTCACGCAGCCACCGTATCTGTGCGTTGAGGTGATGTCGCCGGATGACACGATGTCTGGCCTCCAGGACCGCCTTGACGACTATATTCGGTTCGGCGTGTCTAATATCTGGGTGATTGACCCGTGGAAGCGGCGGGCCTGGACGGTTACGGAGGCGGGTTGGAGCTCCGCGCTCGATGGGTTGCTTCGGACTGCAGATGGACTGATCGCACTACCCATCGCGGACGTCCTGCCGGATGGTCCGGCGCAGTGAACTCGGGAAACGCCTAGCTTCCGCTGCGAGGCTGCAGGCCTGTCTAGCCCCGAGCGTCAGTGAGGGGATCGCGCCCAATCGCGTCATTAACATTCGGGGTTAGACTGCGGTTCTTTTTTCGGTTTTTCCGGGGATAATCGAGAAGTATTCGCTGATTTTTGGCTTCTTTTCCACGGTATGAAGACCGCGGTCCTGGGCAATGGTTTGGGCCAGCGCGCCACATTGCTTGCCAAGCTCCGAGGATACATCCACCCAGCGGCCAAACGTTAACGCCCGGTGCACGCCCTGATAGTCGTTGGGGAAGGTCATGAGGACGGGCAATCCGAGCAGCTGTTCGATCTGTTGCGGCGTAATGAGCGGGCGTTTTTGGCAACGCGTAAGCAGGACGCTGACGCGATCCGCCAAATCCAACTGCCGGAGGTAAAGATATTTCTCGCGCGCCAGGTGGAGCGACGGAATCTCCGGCGTGCAGACGAGGAAGATCCGTTTGGACTCATGCATGATTTCGAGCGAGTACTTTTCCAGGTTGCCCGAAAGATCAAAGCACAGCGTGCGATAATTGCGCCGCATGAACTCCATCAGATGGCGGAGTTGAGAAGGCTCCATGCGGTAATCCGGATTGATTTTGCCCGCATGCAGGATATCGCAGGCCTCGACTGGCGTGATCATTTGAGGCCACAGACTCTCATCCATTTCGAGCGAATGCTCGGCGGCGTCGATCACGCTGTAGCCATTGTCCAGTTTCAGCATGAAGCGGATCATGCCGGAGTTCAAGTCCAAGTCCGACAGCAACACCCTGGCATTTGGCAGCCGGGAGAGCGCCATGGCGGCATTCAGAGCAATGGTGGAGGTTCCCACGCCGGCCTTGGAGGGAAGGAAGGAGAAGACCTGGTCGGTGACCTCGATCTCGGGAGGGCGCGCATGGAGCGCATCGGAGATCCGCTGGAGCGACTCTCCGAGCGTGTAGCGATCGAAGGGAAGAGAGGTGAACTCACGAATCCCCGCCCGCATCAGTTCGAGGAGAAGTTGGGGATCGCAGGTGTCGTTCACCGCGAAAATCTGGACGCCAGGGGTGTTCTTTTCGACCTCCGCGGCTACTTCCATGGCCTTGACAAGCGAGGCTACACTCAGGAAAATGAGTTGTGGAGCATGTGCCCGCAGAAAGCGCAATAACTCGATCGCGTTGGGATAATGATCCATCCGGCGTGTGATGGTGACCAGTCCCAGGTCGGCGAGAGCGGCTTCCAGCCGTTCGCTAAGCCCCTCGTCCGGGCAGATAATGAGACCCCTAAGCATTAGACATGCTCTCCTCACCTTAGCCTAACGGCGTACATGGAACCGGTACAATCGGACATTAGTACTAATCGGGTCCGGTAAAGACCTTAGTCGATCGAGTTAAGAGTCGTTGCTCCGAAAATTCCGAACGCTTCTTACTGCTGTGGGCTTGCCCTGAGTGCTGAAGACCGCCTCGGAATATGTTTTGCGGCTCTCTTGGCGGTGGGATTGGTTGCTGACGAACAACCTTACCACGACTTTCCTTATTTCCAGCAACTCCGTCCCCTCGCCAGTATGCGATGGCCGAAGAAACACGGCGGTGAGGCAGTGGCGAAACAGGCCAGCGAACTCGAAAGGTTTCGGTGTAGGACCGTCCGCTTCTCCTAAACCTAATCAGCGATCATCAATTCCAAATACGGCCTCGAAATGCTTTTGATCCGGTCATCGAGGCTCCCCATGCCGTCGTTAGCATCACCGACCGGCGTGAATTCGACGCTCACTTTAACAAAACCGCATTTCCGATAGACGTAGTGATTCCAAGTTCGCCACGACATTCCGCCTTCCTCCATGAAGACCGTGAGCAGTTCTCTCCTCGTCATTCCAATTTTGATCGATTCGATCTCGGGGAGATGGGCAACAATCCAGCGAGCCTGATCGGAGTTGTAGGCGGTCGTGTCTGGTCCGATGCGAATCTGACGGAGTTGTCGCACCCACCTGACGTTGTTCTTCTCGCCCGGAACGACTAGCTCAAACGGCCCTTCGTCGTCCGGTAGTGCAGCCCCATTTCGCTTGGTGACCACGTAAGCAACTTTATGTGCGAAGGACGGATCGAGTTCAACCCACGAGAACATGGCCCGATCTCCACTTCTGCCTTCAGCCGTCAAGTAGTGAGAACCGGCCTCGTTGCTCTTCGGAGTTTGAACCTTCTTAAGTATGTCGGCTAGAAGGACGCCCTGAAATCGAACAGTCTTTCCGTGATCGTTGGCCTTGAATTTGTTGTTGGGCAATTTGGCGAGTTCCGAGTCGTACATCATGTAGGCGCTGGCAACTCCGTCCACGTCAAAGCCAAGGCGCTGACAAAAGCCGACCTGAAGACAGACAGAGAGGACGAGAAACACGTGA
>DATFZA010000580.1:0-3355 GCA_035314765.1 Bryobacteraceae bacterium | reverse complement strand
GCGCGGGCAATGGTCGATTGCAGGGTTTCGGCGACGGCGTCCAGCCTCGCTTCGATTTCCTGCACGTCTAGCGAAGGCCGCAACAGGCGCTGGCGCAGCAGCCGGCCACCCATGCCGGTAGCGGTTTCATCCAGCACATAGACCAGCGTCGATTGCTTACTCTCGCCGGCAAATAACGGCTCAATCAATTCCAGATTACGAACCGTTACGGCGTCTAGCAGCATTGCGCCGGCGCGATCGTAGAAAGCGGGCTGATCCAGATGGCCGAGCGCGGATTTCTGCGTGTCGCGCAGGTAATGCAGAATGGCGCCCGCGGCGCAAACGGCGAGATTCTTGCCTTCCAGACCGCAACCATCTAGCGTCATGAGCTTGAAATGATCGCGCAAAGTTTGATCGGCGTGATCGAAACTAAATATCCAATCCTCCAGTTCTGTGTGGACGCCAGGAATGTCGCCCGGCTTGCCAGCCGCGAGCACCTCGCGGACATTCAGGTTCTCCAGCGCGGCGCGTACTTCGGAAGAATCCATTTCCGTGACGCGGAACTCACCGGTGCTAATGTCGACGTGCGCGACGCCGGTACGTAAGCCGCCAGGCACAATCGCCGCCAGATAGTTGTTCTCATGCGAACGCAGCAGCGCCTGTTCCGTCGCGGTGCCAGGCGTCACCACGCGCGTGATCTCGCGCCGGACCAGCTTCTTGCCAGCGCCGGCCTCTTCCATCTGGTCGCACAGCGCGACGCGATAGCCTTTCTGGATCAGGCGAGTGAGATAGCCTTCAAGCGCATGATAGGGCACGCCGCACATGGGGATGGCTTGCCCTTTTTCCTTGTTGCGCGAGGTGAGAGTGATCTCCAGTTCGCGCGCCGCTATGACGGCGTCCTCGTAGAAGAGCTCGTAGAAATCGCCCAGGCGGAACAGCAGCAGAGCGTTGGGTGCCTGCTGCTTGACGGCGTGATACTGCCGCATGAGCGGCGTCGAAGGCGTTACGGAAGAGTCACTCACGCATACAGTCCGCGTTGCCGCAACGCGAAGGCAACGCGATCCACCGCCAGCATATATGCGGCCAGCCGGTTGTGGACGTTGTGCTTTTCCGCATAACCCACCACGTCGCGGAAACTATTCACCATGATTTCGTCCAACCTGGCGTTGACCAGTTGCTCATTCCAAAAATAACCCTGGCGGTCTTGCACCCATTCAAAATACGATACCGTGACACCGCCCGCATTGGCCAAAATATCCGGCATAACGAAAATCTTGCGGTCGGCCAGTATGGCATCCGCTTCCGCCGTTGTCGGGCCGTTGGCGCCCTCGCAAATGATCCTGGCTTTGATGCGATCCGCATTGGCGGTCGTGATTACATTCTCTTTGGCAGCCGGCAAGAGCACGTCGCAATCCAGCAGCAGCGCCGCTTCTTTATCCACGGCTTCGGCTTCAGGAAAATCTACGATGGAGCCGGTTTCTTTGCGGTGGAGTTGCAGCGCTTCGATATCGAGACCATTGCGATTATAAACCGCGCCATCATACTCAATGACGCAAATGATTTTGAAGCCGGCGCGTTTCATGAGCTTGGCGGCCATTCCACCGACATTGCCAAAACCCTGAACGATGACGCGAGTTTCCGTTGGCTCCAAACCGAAGCGCCGCAGCGCCTGCAAAGTGACGATCATGCAGCCGCGGCCCGTGGCCTCGGGACGTCCGCGCGAGCCGCCCAACTCCAGAGGCTTGCCGGTAACGACGGCAGTGACCGTATGGCGCTTATGCATGGAGTAAGTGTCCATGATCCAAGCCATGGTTTGCGCGTTGGTGTTGATGTCGGGCGCAGGCACATCGCGCTCGGGCCCAATAATGTCGGAAATAGCGGACGTGTAACGGCGAGTGATGCGCTCCAACTCGCCATCGGAGAGCAGGGACGGCTCACAAATGACGCCGCCTTTCGCGCCCCCAAACGGGATGTTGACCACCGCGCATTTCCAGGTCATCCAGGCGGCCAGCGCCTTGACTTCATCCAGCGTTACATCGGGAGCAAAACGGATGCCCCCTTTAGCGGGACCGCGGGCGATGGAATGCTGAACGCGGTAACCGGTGAACACTTCAATACGGGCGTCGTCGAGGACGACCGGGATATTCACTGTCATCTCGGTGGCCGGCATGCGCAAGACTTTTTGCAGGCCCTCATCCAGGCCTAATTTGAGCGCCGCCTCATCAAAGCGGGCTTCTGCTGCTAACCAAGGGTTGATTTCCCTGTCGACGGACATGGTCGCTTCGAGAATCATTCGGAAAAAATGCCTCCGTGTTCATTGTAACTTTGCGGCGGTGGCGGGTGGGGCCAAGGCGCGGGTTCAGGTGGTTGATCGGCGTTTCGGGAGTTGGTGAGTATGGGCTTGGTCTCGTCTGGTGTCCGAAAATGGGACTAGGTTCGTTCATGCATTTTAGTATTTCGCTTGTCAGGTTGATCGGAATCAAGGTGTTATAGGCTACGGCTCGTTGGGATTCCTTGAATTGGAAGCTGCCGGAAGTCGGCGTGGGCGGCGTGTTCGAATTGATGAATGCATTGAAGTATGGTTCATATCGCATGAGAGGATGGTTCTCCCTGCGACCAAGATACAGCACGGGCTGGCCGGACCACGCGTCGGATCCCGCTAAGCGATTGACTCCGTAGTGAAGAAAGATTGTAAACGCCGGTGACCCGCGATCAGGGCTCGCTACTCCCGTCGGACTAGAACTAACTAGAGGGGATGAGATGTAGGTATTCGTCGGCGGAGCCCGCCAATACGCAATTTCAGGCGTGTAGATCAGGGCAGAGTGGCGAGGCACCCCACTCCGACCCGGATGTTGCTATTCGTGATTGGGGGGCCTATCCAATCAGACTTCTAGACTATCGTCGGTCCACCAGCGAGTCAAATTTGCCGTTTGGGTGGAATTCCGGGCGTAATCTTGCTGATGACGCATTAGTCGAGATCTAGACGTTCGGCCGAAACATCTTCCATGCTGCCGAATCGTTCATATATCTCAGCCAGCGAATTCAGCAATTTGACGGTTCTTGGCCAACGCTTCGCCGTCCTAGCCCAATCCCGATACTGTTTTGCCAGCCCCCTCTCGAGGCGCCCTCCTTCGAGGGGATTCTTCGTATAAACCCCGCGCGAGTTGAATCGGCCCGCATGTACGCCGTCCTCCAAAGCGGTGCTCTGCGCCTCTTCGATCAGATCCCGAACGATTACGTGCGGCCATGCGCCATCCGCATCTTGAGGAACGTGAGCGAGAATGCGACCGATCCTATCGTCACCGCTCCTGGATCTTCTATTCGCATGACACAGAGAACGGGCTTTCACCACCCAGTCTTGGAGGACGGCCGGGTC
>DATFZA010000579.1:0-3929 GCA_035314765.1 Bryobacteraceae bacterium | reverse complement strand
TCTTCACGCCGGCCTTCGCCGCTTTGGGTTTCTTCTTAGCCTGCGCGCGGCGGCCCGCCTCCAACGCCCCGCCGGCCCACACCTCCAACGCCGCGCGGTCTTCCAGCATTTCCGGCGGAACTTCGTAGTAACTCATCGTGCCGGGCTTATCGGGAAACGGCTGAAACGCTTTCAGCCCCCGAGCTTCAAATGCCGGCCGGTTGTGATCGTCGGCCTTGAGAAACAAGGCATTTCGCGCCACTATCGCAAACGGCACGCCGTTGGAGTACACGGTATGACCGCCCATCATGGCCCGAATCGTGATGTTGCCCAGGCAGGAAAGCTGCTCGATCAAAAACGCCAGGTAGGACTCGGTGTTTTTCACTCGATTCAATCCCTTGTGGGGCCGGTTATCAACCGGCAGCGGGTTAGTAACCCGCCCAAAGGCCGCCTAATAGTCGGCCGCTGGAGTTTCTACATTGGCCGCAGGCTGAATAACCTGCCCCACACTCTCCTCCACTTTCAAGCGATCAATCCCTTGATCCGGCTCTCCACTTGATTGCGAACCGTCTGGTCGGAAATAAACTTGCCAAAGATCCCGAGGTCGACCTCGATCGCCACTTCACTATCGCTGACATCCACCGTCCCCTTGATCGGCGCCTTTACCGGACCCATTTTCGCGCTCAGGGAGAAAAACATGCGGTCGCCGCTCCACTGATTCAACTGGTCGGTGAATTCGATCGGGCCCACGGCGATGCCGGTAAACAAGTGGGAGAGAGACCGGTCGACCGCATCCTTTGCTTCCGTCTTTGTGCGGTGGTGCGTGAGGGTGACTCGCATTTACTTGTGCTGCAATTCCCAGTCGTAGTTGATTCGCTCGTCGTTATACGCAATGCGGCCCTCGTCCTGAGGATCGTACAACCGGTTGGTTATGTATACCAGCATGGCCGGCTCTTCGCCGATCACCTTATATCCGTGTCCAACGCCCGGCGGAATCAGGATCTGCCATGGACGCATTGACCCGACATACAGGGTGTTGCGCGCGCCGTAGGTAGGCGCAGCCTTGCGCAAATCCACCAGCGCCACCTGAAACATGCCCTTGGCCGGAACCCACAGGTCGGTTTGATGGTGATGGAAGTGAAACGCCTTGATCGACCCCGCGTAACTTAGCGCGGCGGAAATCTGCGTCGTCTCCAGCGGAAAATCGGTAGTCAGGCCCTGACGTAACCGCGCCACTTCTAGAAAATATCCGCGATCGTCCGGCCACAAAGAAAAAGGCTCAACCCGCACGCCATCGATCAACTTGGCGCTAGCCGGGTCCAGAATCACCGTGCCGATTCCTTTGCTACACACGGCCGGCTCGGGAATAAATGTCTCTTGCACCGCGGCCTGCATCATTCGTCTCGTGCAGCCGCGTGATTCGCAGCCGCGTGACTAGCGCCGGTCAGCGCCGTCTCCGGCTCGTCGATGTCCTGTCTTGGATGATCTTTCGCGACCAGATTAGTGGCGCGCAACAGCGAGTCGAATGTTCCGGCGTCGGTCCACCAGCCATCCAGATAGCTGAATGTCATGGTTCCTTCGCGGATATAAGCATTATTGACATCGGTAATTTCCAGTTCTCCCCGGCGCGAGGGCACCAGTTCCCGAACCTTCTCAAATACCGTCTCGTCGTACATGTAGATACCGGTTACGGCATAATTCGACTTAGGTTTTTCCGGTTTTTCTTCAATTCCGACCACGTGGCCATCGCGGATTTCCGCTACGCCGAAGCGCTGTGCGTCGGTAACTTCCTTCAGCAGGATCTTTGCTCCCGACTCTTGCTTTTGAAAATCCTCCGCCGCGCCGCGAATATTCTTCTCGATGATGTTGTCGCCCAGGATCACGCAGATTTTCTCTCCGTCGGCAAAGTGTTCCGCCAGCGACAGCGCATCGGCAATGCCGCCTTCGCCTTCCTGATAGGTGTAATTGAGATGCTTCAGCCCAAACTCCTTGCCGTTGGCCAGCAGCCGCAGAAAATCGCCGGAATTCCGTCCGCCGGTGACCAGCAGGATCTCCTTGATGCCCGCGTCGACCAGCGTCTGGATCGGATAATAAATCATCGGCTTGTCGTAAATCGGCAGCAGGTGTTTGTTGGTGATCTTCGTCAGCGGGAACAACCGGCTCCCCGTGCCCCCGGCGAGAACAATCCCCTTCATAGTTTCTCCATCGCGTGTGTTGCGGCCCCAGGGCCTTCTACATGATACAACCCAAATTTTTTTTGGGGCGCTCAAGAGGAAGAATGATGAACGCGCGTTCGCGGCGCGGATGGGGACACAGCGGGCTCGAGTCCGATCTCCCCCAGTCAAGATATCGTAGCTGTGTCCCCCTGGCGCTTGGCCTGACGGTAGGTTCTCGAGAGAATCGCAATTCGCTAATGTTCCTGCCCCACACCGTCCGCCCCACCCCGCGGGCTACCATAAAGTTCGATGAGACTTGCTCTCGAGGACCAGCGGAAGCTCTGGAAGGCCGTAACCATCCTCGAACGGGAAAGTTTTGTCGCGCGTCTGTCGGAGTTGACGGGTGAGCCCGTTACACAGATTCTGCGGCGCCTGCCGGGACCGCTGAATCGGCAGATTCATAGCGTGGTGCGGGGAGTGCTGAGCAAAGCGCTCGACGTGGCTCTCTACAAATCGAACTCGCGGTTTCCGGAGCCGGGCGCGTCCCTCTTCAAAGTGATGTCGGGAGTCACCGGTGGCGTTAGCGGCTTTTTCGGCCTGGCGACTGTCGCAGTGGAACTGCCCCTCACCACCACGCTGATGCTGCGCTCGATCGCCGGCATCGCCCGCAGTCATGGTGAGGACTTGAACCAGCCCGCCAGCCGCCTCGCCTGTCTGGAAGTGCTTGCCCTGGGGCCACGCCGCGATAGCAAGAAGGAACCAGGCTTTGAAACCAGCTATCTGGCGACGCGGACATTTCTTGCCAAGGCGGTGAGTGAATCGGCACAAGCCATGGCGCAGCGAGGCGTGACACAGACCTCAGCGCCGGTCATCGTGGAACTGCTCACCGCGGTAGGTTCCCGTTTCGGCGTGATTGTATCTGAAAAGGTCGCCGCGGGTACGATTCCCGTCGTAGGGGCCATCGGCGGAGCGGCCATCAACCTCGCCTTCATGGAGCATTTTCAGCAATTAGCCCGAGCACACTTCACGATCCGCGCCTTGGAGCGCCGCTATGGTGCGCCGGAAGTGCTGCGCTACTACCATGCCTACGTGCCCATGGTGAAAGAGCGGCTGGCCAAGAGCCGGTAATACGAACGTCAGGCCAAAAAATCGGCGTTAATCGTGCGTTTAGTCGCGGTAGGGACGCTTGTTACCAAGCCCGCCCGCACAGATCCGTACGAGCGCACTGTACCGCATACGGCTCCTACCTCGAGTATTTGGCGTCGAAGCGCACGCCCGGTTCCGGATGCAAGATTCGCGGCAAGGGCAGCCAGCGATCGATAATCGAGCGAAAGCTGCCTGTGCCCCTGTCAACGCTTCGCCCGCAGCCTTACGGCTGCACTCGCATGACTCGGGGTCAGGATGGTTTGCTATTCCTTTCCTGTGGGACTCTTTCCTTCCCTGTTCCATGCCGGTTTATCCCGGCGCACTCGGCGTTCATCAGCGGCTAATTCTCCGTCCCCACGCTCTGCTTAGAGAACTCGCCAATCCGCAGCATCCGAGCCACGACCCGATGCGATACTGAAGATCGAATGAAAGCAGCCGTGTTGCGCGAGATTGGCCAGCCACTAGAGCTGGAAGAGGCTTCAGCGCCTGAGCCTGGCGTGGGAGAAGTGTTGATCCGGGTGGAGGCCTGCGGGGTGTGCCATTCCGACACGCATCTGGCGGACGGCGATTGGGAGCAACTGAAACCCATCACCAAGACCCCTTTAATTCTGGGGCATGAGATTGTCGGCAAGGTGGAAAAAGTAGGCG
>DATFZA010000578.1:0-4201 GCA_035314765.1 Bryobacteraceae bacterium | reverse complement strand
TCACTGGGTGGGGCATCTTTGCGCCGACGCCCGAAGTGGTCAAGACCGCTTCCGGACAAGCAGAGGGTGACTTCGCAGGACTCGTTGCACTTCATGCTCGACGACGAAATAGTCATAATTGCGCTGCTTCCAGCCGCCGTGGGCCGACCAGATGGCAGCCTTGCCCGAAAAATGGTTGCAGCAAAAGCGATCGTATGGAATCGCGGCGCAACTCACCCGCGACTCCTCGACGGCGTGCAGCAGGGTACATTGGTCCCAAAACCATTCGCCCGGCTGGTGCGCGTAGAGCGGCTCGGGATGGCAGTCCCATTTCGCCCATGCATCCACGAGTTCCCGGCCGTCGCGGCGCATCAATACCACGCCGGACGGCGTAAAGAGATGCGGGTAAATCCGTCCCTCCCAAACGCCATTCGTCATCAGCACCGCCGCCTGGTTGCGATCCGCATCGAACATGGCAAATCACGGCTCCTGCGGGAAAGTGTCCAGCGCCCTTTGCAGGACCATGGTCTTGCGGCGCACCATCGCTTCGCGTAGCGATGCATTGCCTGGAATCGTTTCGACAGTAACGCGGGTGCGCGGATGGGATTGCTTCAGACTCGCCTCCTGTTCGCCGCTCAAGTTTACGGTATCGGCGAGCACTTCCTGCCGCGGCTCGTGCATGGCCAGCGATTTCAGCATCAAGAGGCCCCAATGAAAATAGGCGGCGTCGAATTGCAGGACGATCATGCTCGTTCGGATCAGGCTTCAGGAAGCGATCACACTTGCGAAGCCATACGCTTGTTTCAGCCGTTCATACAGGCAGCCCGGACCATGAACGATCCTCTTATCCCGCCCACCACGGCGCCACATCTCGTTCCAAAGATGCACCGCATGCGTCTGCTCGCCAAAGGATGGCGAATCGGGAGCAAGCTGCATTTCCCATTCATCGTAACCGAGCGGACAAAATACCTCGGCGGGTTGAAGATAGCTGCCGAGTTCGAATTGCTTGATCGCACGCGCCATGAGCTTCGGTCCGAGTTGCCCCCAAAACGCCGCGGCGGGATTCTGGCAAGCCTTACAACCATGCCACGCATACGCCATGATCTCGCTCCCGGCGGGAGCCTTGATCACGGCAGTGGCGGCCACTGCAATGCCTTCCACTCGCTCGGTGGCGAAGACGTACGGTGTTTCGAAGGTGAATTGTTTCAGGCAAACGACGTCGGTGTCGGCCCACCACCCACCTTTTCGCAATAGGAGACGGTACCGGAAGAAATTCGAAAAGCCGGCATAACTTCGATTTTTCTCGTATTGGAAGATGTCAGTTTTCGGCAGGATCTCCGCGGCGTCTTTGAGGACCGCGCCCGCCGGCAAGTTGCCGACTTCCTGGTAGCTATAGAGATGGTATTCATGTCCCTGCGCCAGAAAGGAGGCGATCGAGAGCTGCTCCATAGGTGACAGATCGCCCCAGGTAGCGCCTTCCGGCTCGATGATCAAAGCTCCGACCATGCCGAACTGTGCCTGGAGAAGTGGATCGGCCGGCGTCAGGTTCGTGGCGCCAAACTCGATCGGCTTACCCTGGACTTTCCCCTGGCTGTCCAGGCTGACCTCGCCGGCATACCAATAGAAGTCGCTCCCCACAGGCGGCATCCCGGCTGCGGATTGGGATTCGGTCCCGGCCCGAGTAGATAATTCTTGTTGAAGCCAACGCGTACGCCATTGGCTTTGATCGGATTGAAGGCGACCAACTGCGGGTGTAAACCGACCAGGGCAGACGTTAGCATGTTCACCTGCGGTAGTGCGCCGGGGTTATCTATATTTCCCGAAAATGGCGTACCGCAAGGAAGAGTTTGCGGTAACCGTACTGCCGGGTCATCGCTCGGGATCGCGTTCCGGAGGGTCACCCTGATCCAATCGCCGGCGGCGGCGCGGAGGATCAAAGGCTCGAGCGGCCTATCTTTTTTCAGCGCGACTTTGCCGCCGGTGAAGTCCAGGTCCTCTGTCTGGAAATAGAGCACGGCTTGAGCTGTCTTGAGCTTGGGCGCATTGTAAACCAACAGACCGCCCGGCAGGGCGGATGCAGCGACCGCGGTAACGTCGAAATTTCGCTGCTTTTCCTTTGGCGCCGCGGCATACCCTTCTTCGATGAGATCGCGGGACTCGGCCAGGCTGGTGGGATTTGGGTTGTTCGGCAGAGGCTGCAGAGATTGTCGGCCATCCACCTCCGGAAGAAGCGCGCCGTAAGCCCGCATGATACCCCAGAGGCCGTTGTTCAAGCCCACGATGTCGGAACTGGGGGCATAGAGATAGTCGGCGAAGGGAGGCATCGTCGACGGCGTCAGCGTGAGTCCACTGTGGTCGCTGCTTGCGGTTCCGGGCAGGTCGAAGCGGTATTCGAAGTGTTCCGAAAGACCCATCAACTGGGAATTGCGCCAGCCCGAGTTTGTTTTATCGGGCTCGAAGAGCCACTTCACGCCGTGAATCTGGAGGGCGTGTGACTGGGTATGGACGCCAACGAGCGTGCGAATCTGCACGTGGTCATTCACATAAGCTTCCAGCAGCGGCGTATAGGGATCGGTGCCCTGCGCATTCGGCACCAACGGAATCTTCGGAAATCCAGGCGTCCCATCGGGTTGGACGTTTAACTCCGGATCGGCGCGGTTGAGGGAGGCAAAGGCAGCCGCGAGGTCGAATTCGATTGGCAGCGGGCCGGCAGGGGGAGACTGGACGCGCAGCGGCAGGGGCTCATTGCGGTAGTCGAGCGAATAGGTACCAAACTGGTTTTGGCTGACGATACTGGCGAAGGGCGGTCCGAGAAGAAGTCCATTTTCGGGATCGTCATTTGCCCCCGTCGGTGAGTTGAGCGCAAACTTGGGGTCTGCCCAGCCGGGAGTAATGTCCGGGGTATAAACCAAAATATCCTCCCCTTGGTCGTGTGCCAGAACTGGATGCTGTCGGACGTATTGGTGCGGAAGAAGAATGGCTCCGGAGCGCGCGTCTTGTCGATCGTGGGCGCCACATCCTGCCAGAGCGAGATCATCCTCTGCTGGGGATAGTGCCAACTCTTCTTGTTGAAAACCGTGTCCGATTGAAACACGGCGCCCTGATAGCGACGACGATGGACATTGGCGTTGCCCTGGTCGTTCACGCCGGGATCCGCAAAGGGTGCACCGTTGGTCGGGGGCAACCCATTGAGAATGAAATTCCCCATTTCGCCATTCGGCTGCGCCATCGGCCGCGTACGGATGGAGTGTTCCTTCATCGCGGCCAACACCGGGGTTCCCTCTTCCGGTACTTCCATGGCCGTCAAGGAACCGCCGCCCTTGACGATCTCGCCCTTGGCGTCGCGGAGAGCGGTGTCTTTGCTGAAATCCCAGCGCGTATGGAATTCCTTTACCACCTTGCCATCGAGCACCAGGTGGCGCGGCAGACCGCCGTCGAGAGAGATTTTCTTCCCTTGGTCATCATAGACTGGTAGGCGCGTGGCGGGATCCTCCAGCCAGGCAAAATCGAGCGGCGGATGGGGCGGGCGATGGCCGGAGACCCCGGGAACGAAGAAGGGAAAACCAGGATTCTTATAGACCTTCTCGCCGTCCGGCTTCGTCTCTTCCGGAATCACCTCCACCCTTCGGCCCAGACGCTGGCCGGGCTTCCAAGGGGAAAGGTCGGTCAACTGCACCTTGGCCGGCATCGGCGCCATGGCCAGCGTCGGCAACGGCACAATCGCAGGGATCGGCGTGCCGCGCTCGATCTCGCCATCGGGCAGCGCCCGATTGATGCCGGCCTCCGGCCTGCCGTCCGGGTCCAGCTTCGTTCCTTCTTCGAACACATCGTGCACCCGCCAGAGCGCCCACATCCCTTGGGCGAAGTGCGGGTAAAAGTGGCAATGGAAAATCGAATCGCCGACCGTCTTGTTTCGATTGCCGCTACCATTGTAGGTGATCTCCAAGGTGAAAGCGGTCCCGGGTACGAGGAGTTGGCTGTCGAGGTAGGAGCTGCTGTCACTATCGGGCGACCGCAGCCATTGGTGCGCATGCAAGTGATGAACGTGGGACGGACCGGACCCCGCATGAAGAATACGGAAGCGAATGTACCAATGGGTACAGGGCACGCCCTGTGCGTCGGAATAACTATCATCCACCCATGCGAGATGCGGCATGAAGCAATAGCACCGGAAGCGCCTCTGCAGGAACAGATTGTTTTTGTCCACCGGATACCGTTCCCG
>DATFZA010000577.1:0-4658 GCA_035314765.1 Bryobacteraceae bacterium | reverse complement strand
TGACCAATTTCACGCAATCGCTGGAACTGAACCTGGATCGCGGCGACATCCAACTATCGCCGGGCAAGACGATTCCGAAAATGGAGGTCAGGATTGCCCATAGCGGAGACATTGACCTCGGTCTGCCGGAAAAGGCGAAGTTCGACCTCAAAGCGAGCACCCAACGCGGCGAGGCCCATAACAACTACGGAGACGCGCTGACGGTCAGCGACGAGCGCCACGGAGCGACGATCGTGTCTTCCGGGTCCAGCGATGGACCACAACTTCGGCTGGACACGATGCGAGGTACACTGACCGTGCACAAGGGCGAGATCGAGGAAGCGGAGACGCCGGTGGCACCTACGGCGCCTAGCGCGCCCTCGGCCCATAAAGCTCTGAGTCCGCCGGTGAAAATCGAAGATCAGTGAAGCGGGCCGCACGCCATGACCGGTTTTCGGATTTGAAGCTTCGAAGAACTGCTAAAGGCGATACACTCAGATCTGGGAAGCCGACTAATGCTTAATGACTTTCAGCAGAAGAACGTTTGGGAAGGAATGCTGAATGCCGAGACTCGCTCCCTTTATTTCGGCGATCTGGCATCGCGCTACACTCGACGGAAGCAGTGGATAACCGGGGCCTCATTTTTTCTCTCCTCGGGCGCGGCAGCTACAATCATAGGTAAGGCCCCCATTTATGTTCCGATCGTGCTTTCCATAGCGTCTGCGTTGGCGACGGCATATTCCATAGCGGTCAGCTTGGACAGAAAGATAGTGACCATGGCCAAACTCCATTCCGCATGGAGCCAAATCGCTACTGACTATTCCCGCCTCTGGAATCATATGGACGACCAAGATGCCGAGGCGCAGTTGGAAAAACTGTTTGCCAGTGAGAGGAGCCCTTCCGAATTAGCCACTACCGAGGCCCCCAATAACCAGAAGCTGCTCGGCCAATGGCAGGATCGGGTTTTTAGCATGTACGGGATCGAAAAGGCCGCGTGAACGCGTGAATAAGATCGAGAAGACTTGGCCTCCGATGCCAAGGCGGGTTCCACCGCCACCCATGCCCCCGGTGCCGGTTCGCCAACCACCACCCCCGCCGCCAACTCCGCAACCACCCGCATCTAGCTGCTAGAAACCCGTAAGCAATCTTATCACGATCGCCCGCGGCTTCGGCCTGCCATGGCGAGAAGTACTGACCATCCGCAAGGGAGAGACCAGTGCGGCGGCAGACCGTGTCGTTTACTTGAAAATATCTCGAATCTTCCCGAAAATGCCTTTCTTCTTCGGTTGGCCGGACTTGTCGGCCGAGGCAGGGTCCCCGGCTGCGGCCGGATCCTCGGTGGATGCCGCGGAATCGTTGGCCGATCTTGCTTGAGACGCGCGGCTGACAACAACAGGCCGGTCCGCGGAGCCACTGGTCTGGCCTGGCGCCTCCCAGCCGGCAATATGCATCGTGCCGCCGCCGTGCAAATTGCAGGATTCGACAGGCTGCGAACCTTCCACAAAAAACTCGGTTCTGACTTGAGGGCAAGAGGCCGTGGCCAGCAACCCCGATTCCGGATCGATCTGGACGCTGGTCACGCCCGCTGGTGGCGAAAACTCGGTGACATTATGATACTGGCGATGCTCGTGGGCCCGCTTCATGAACTCGGCCCAAACCGGAAGCGCCGACCGTGCCCCTTCGAGATTCAGTTCGCGGTTGTCGTCGAAGCCGACCCAAACAATGCAGATCAGGCGCGAACTGAATCCGGCAAACCAACCGTCATGCGATGTTCCCGTCTTGCCCGCAACGGGGAAATTAATTCCCCGGCTCCAAATCCCCGCGCCCGTCCCGCTTCGGACCACTTCTTCCAGCAAACTGTCCATCAGGAACGCGATTCGCGCGTCCAGCACCTGTTTGTGCTCTGGCTTGGTGTCGTACATGGAAGCGCCATGCGTGTTGCTGATGCCGGAAATGAAGTACGGCTTTGAATAGAGACCTTTGTTTGCGTAAATCGTGTAGGCGCCCGCAATTTCCAGCGGTGTCACTTCATACGCGCCCAAGGCGACGGCTGGGGTGGCGTGAATTTCCATATTCATGCCCGCCCTCCGCGCCAAATCCACTACCGCGCCATAGCCAGTCTGCTCGGCGATTTTCACCGTCGCTACATTCATCGAGTGCGCCAGCGCCCGCCGCATCGACACCATGCCGTAAAACTTATGCTCGAAATTGCTCGGCTGATAGGGCTTGCCGCCAAACCAGAAAGTGGTTGCTTCGTCGTTGATTACGGTGGCTGGCGTCATGACGTTGGCCGATCCGTTCAAAGCCGTGTTCAAGGCGGCCGCGTAGACAAACGGTTTGAAGGACGAACCCGGCTGCCGCTTCGCCATGGCCCGGTTGAGCTGGCTGGCGCCATAATTCCGGCCTCCGACCAGTGCTTTCACCTCGCCCGTCAGGGGGTCGAGGGCGACCAGGGCGCACTGCGGGTCGGGATAGTGCGGATCCTTCTTCTTGCGCGGCGCAATCTCTTTGTCGACCTCTTCCATCCCGATGCGAATGGCTTCGGCCGCATCGCGCTGGAGGTCGATATCGAGCGTAGTATAAATCCGGTAATTGTTATTTTGAAAATCGTAGTCCTGAAACTTGTCCAGCAATGCGTCGTTGACCAGGTCCACAAAGTACGGCGCGTCGGTGGATTCGGTGCTGTGCCGGGCGAGCACCAGTGGCGAGGCCGCTGCATCCTCATATTCCCGGTCGCCGATGTATTGGTTTTCGTGCATCAGCTTCAGCACCACGTTCCGCCGCTGCCGCGAACGCTCCGGCCAGCGGTACGGGTTGGTAAAACTCGGCTGTTGAATCAGTCCTGCAATCGTGGCGGCTTCGGGCAGCGTCAACCGGCTTACATCTTTCCCGAAATAGACTTGCGCCGCTTCCCCAAACCCGCGGATCCCGAAACTGCCGCGATGCCCCAGCGGAACCTGATTGGAATAAAACTCGAAGATCCGCTCTTTGGAAAGCTTTTGCTCCAGGTTCAGGGTGATCAGCAGTTCCGGAATCTTGCGCCGCCACGTTTTGTCGTTGTCCAGCCAGAACAGACGCGCCGTCTGTTGCGTCAGGGTGGACGCTCCCTGTGCGTACCTGCGCTCCTTGACGTCGATATAAGCCGATCTCAAAATGCGGATCGGATCGAACCCCGAATGCTGAAAGAAGCGCTTATCCTCCGCCGCCAGAACGGCGTGCACCAGCACCTGCGGCAGATCTTCAAAACGAACCAGCCTGCGCTTCTCACGATTCTTGTCGAACAGGTTCGAGATCAGTTGGGGCTCGATCGTGTACTCGGTCCGGTCGGTGTTGTCGGCCAGCGAGATGATCTTCTCGACGGCCCCTTTCTCAAACTTTATGACGCCCTCGTCCCGCCGGAAAAAGCTATCGGGACCCGGATAGATGTCGATTTCGTCCGGCTTGATCGTGTAGTAGCCGACCCGGTTGGCTCGCGACTCGTTGTAGCCCGCCCGCCTTAGATCGTTGGCCACCTCTTGCGGTGTCAGCTTGTCGCCGACGGCCAGCGTCTGCGGCGCCGCCAGCAGCATGGAGGTGTTCTGGAAAGGTCCCGCGGTGATTTTCTCCTCCATCAGCCGCGAATACTTGACGTAGTAAAAAGTGAAAATTGCAAAGAAAGCCGTGATCGAGAAAACAGTGATTCCAATCAGTGTTTTGCCGGCCGGATGCAAAGCGAAGCGAACGATGCCCGCCTTTTTCTTTACTTGGACCTTGACCGCCACTCGTCTTATCTTCTCACGCCGTTTCGGCGTTATCTCCTCACGCCGTATGCGCCTTACTTTCTTGCGGCGCTTACGCTTCGCGATCCCGGGCCGTTTCCGCCGCGGTCCGTCAATAGATAGACGGCGAAGCTGCCCAACCAGTGTCCACCCTCGTAATGCTCTCCGGTTACGGATCGCAGTCCATCCCGCGTGTGTTCACTCGCGGTGGCCTGGAGAGATTTCACGCGGGCGTCGCCTGAAGGCAACGCGCGAGCGATTCCCCTCAGCATCCATGCCCGGCTGAGATTCAGCCCGTCCAAGTGCCCCAGCTTGCCGTCAGACGGGTCGGTCACCACTTCCGGCTTCATCCAAACCGATCCGTCTCGAGGAATACCTGGGAGATATTCGCTGAGCCAACTGGCGAAATCCGCCTGGGGCAAGACCCGCCGCATGACGTCCGCCTCCGCCAGGCACGGCGAGAGAAAGTCCTCCCCGGAAGGCTCATAGGAAATCGGGCATCCCCGGTCGGATCCATAAAAGGCACGGGCCTTTTCACTCACCAGCGCGGTAAATTTCGAATCCCGAGTGGAATCCAGCATCAGGCCCAGGCCGAACGCCGTGTTGCTGTGCTCACCCGACCGGACTGGATGCGATAGCTTTCGCAACCACTCCTCTAACCGGCCGATGGCCGCCTTTTCCAGCGGCTCGACATTGGCCGCCCATTGTTGAGCGTGCGGATCGTCCCATTCGCGCAGTTCCGCAGCCAGTTGCAGCAGCCAAGCCAGCCCATAAGGCCGCTCAAAGCTCGACCGCCCCTCGCCGCCTACATAGGAAGCTTCCGCTACCAGGTTGTCCCGAGTCAGGCTTTTGGCTAAGGCCGCTTTGGCCTCCACCGCAAAAGGCGCATCCGGAAATCGCCGCGCCAACCGCGCCAGCATC
>DATFZA010000576.1:0-9829 GCA_035314765.1 Bryobacteraceae bacterium | reverse complement strand
CCGACCTCAGCTTTGTCCTTCCCGTCACGGCCATCGGATATGTGGTGGCGGTCTTCCTTGGGCAGAGGTTTCTCCACGAAACAGTGACCCACCAGCGGTGGCTGGGTACGCTACTGATCCTGGCGGGCGCCAGCTTGGTTGGGTCAACGGCGCAGAACACCAATCCATCCGCCGAGGACCGGCAATGAGATGGGTCCTGGTAACGGTAATCGTAGTTGCCACTGTGCTGGGGGACCTCTTGCAGAGCCATGAGATGAAGCGCGCCGGCGAGCAGTCCATGACCACGCACGGTGTGGCGCGCTTGTTGCGGACGATTGCGCAGCGCCGGTTACTTTTTATGGGAGTGGCTTGCAACGCCGTTTCGTTCTTCGCGTTCATGGCGTTGGTGCAGCGCGAGGCGCTCAGTTTCGCGGTGCCGGCGTCCGCTGCGAGTTATGTCCTCGAAACGATACTCGCCAAGTTTGTTTTACACGAGTACATCGGCAAGCGAAGAATTGCCGGCGCGCTGGCAGTACTGGGCGGCGTGATCCTCGTTGGCGGATGATTTCAATCGCCGGCGCGCGCCGATGCCACTGGAACCAGGCGCCCATCCTCAATGTAGTAGTCAGCGCCGCGCCAGCGGATGCTGTTGCGGCTGAAACTAGTCAGCCAGATGCCGAACGCCACGGCGTCCCACACTGGAATCAACGGCATCTGCTTCCACAAGTACGATTGCCGCAGACCGTGGACTCCGATGATCCAGGTCGTCAAGACCCGCAGCGCTAGGTAGGAACCCAGGTAGCCGAGGGCGATCCCCGCTGTCGGATGTATAGCGACGGCCGCCAGCGACCAGGGCAATCCCTGGGTCAAAAGCAAACCGACATGGCCCCACGGGCGCATGTGACGCATCACTACGATCCACCGCAAACGTTTATGAAGCAGGTCGCTAAACGACTTGTAGTCGCAGACAGTTCCGATGGCGTATCTGACCAGCACTACTTCGTAGCCCTGCTCGGCAATCAGACGACCGACTAGTAAGTCGTCGGCGGGACGGTTCTCGAGCGCGGGATAACCGCCAAATCCATTCAGGCGGGCGCGAGTGGTTGCGATGGTCGGTCCCAGTGTGAACTTGAGTCCCTCCAATTGCCAGTCCACCAGAACTCCGGCGTAGAAATCGGAGGCCATGCCTATGCTTTGCAGGTGATCGGTGAAGGTGGTGACTTCGGTAGGGAGGTAGAAACAAGTGGCGGCGCCCACTTTCGGATCGCTCAATGGGGCTACCATTTGACATAGATAGTCCGGTTTCACGCGCACGTCGCTGTCGTTAATCACCACTACTTCGTGCGCGGCCTCGCTCACCAGGCGAGCCAATTTTGCGACCTTGTCATTGGCGGCGATTCGTCCGGAACCGTACAGGACGCGGATGGAAGAGTGAGGAAAATCCGCAGCCAGTTTCGCCACAACGGACAGAACCGCCTGGTCGTCCGGATCGACGCAAAAAACTATTTCGTAATCGGGATAGTCCAGGCGGCAAAAACTCGCCAGGTTCTGGTAAGCGTCCGGATCCAGGCCTTTAATGGGCTTCAGGATGCTGACGGGCGGCGTGAACTGGGTGTTCCGCCCAGCCGGTGCTTTTTTAAAATACCGCCACGAGCTATAGATCGCGATTGCGTAGTAAATAAAGGGGATGGCGGCGACCGCGAGAAACACGTCACTAATGTGCGGACTAGCGTGCGGCATACTTTCAGACTACTGGGCCAACGGATGGTTGGTCAGGAGTAGCTTACCTCCACTTTGCGCAACGACGGTGAGCAGTCTGGCATCGACCAGATGGTTCAGGCGCTCGACCTCTTCCTTCCGGATTGCCAGATAATAGCGGTCCGGCTGGAGCCAGAGCTCCTTCCATTGCGCGTCGTCGATAAAAACGTTCGGCGCGCCCGGCGCGTATGAGCCGTAAACCAGGTTGTTGAATCGGCCATTGAGCAGCAATGCATCGCGATTAGTGTAAAAGAAAATCGATGAGAACCAATAGTAATGATGGTCCACAACGAGCTTTCCCCGGGGCGCGTGGAGCAATGTCTCCGCGAGCGGCCGGGACGACAGAAACGGATCGAACGCCGCCATCGCGATGCGTGCAGCTTGGAAAAACAACACTACCATCAGAGCCGTTGCCAGAAACGCCCGCTGCCCCACCGCGCGGAAGTTGCCGGCGGCGCCAATGACAAATGCAACCGCGGCCACCAGCAGTGGGAGCCGCAAATAGGCGAACGACGCGATGGTCAAGTCTTCCATATGACCGAGCGACAGCTTGTAGGCGCCCGGATGGGAGCTAAGAGCGGAAGAAATATCGCCGGGCGCCGGAAGATTCCAGGCAAGAAAATACAAAGTCAGCACGACTCCCGCCGCAACCGATAATACGCCGCACAGGGCGCGGGTGCCGTAGCGGATCCAGTTGCTGCCCGCAGCCATGGCCGATCCCAGGAGCAGCGCGAGTGCCGGATAACAAGGCATTGAGTAGTACTCCTGAGTCGTCGAAAAAGTAAAAAACACCAGGATGAAGCCAGCCCAACAGAGCGCTAACAAGCGAGTCTTTCCGGCGCGGTCAATCGGTTTGAAACTGAGTTTCGCGACCGCGGGGAAGTAGACGCTCCAGGGAAACAGCCACAGCAGATGGAACAGCCAAAAATAGAGACGCGGTACGGTGTCGTAATCGCGCGGGTAGCGCATGTTCAGGAAACGAAGCAGTTGCTCGTTGATGAAATAAAACCAGAGGAAGCCATGGTATTCGCCCGGTCCGCTGTGCAGCGTGAAATCGAAGTAAGGCGGATTTCGTAGCGCCGCGAGAACGTGCCACGGCGCGGCTATCAGCAGGACGACGAGAACGCCGCTCAAAGGATGCAGCACTTTCCACACTCTGACGCTAAATAACTGCCTGGTGATGGCCAGATAAATGAGCGCGGCAGCGATCGGGAATACCACGCCGACCAAGCTTTTGAATAACAAACTGCTTCCCAGGCTTGCAGCCAGAACAAAGGCCCACCATCGCGTGCGCGGCTCTTCTTCGTCAATGGCCCGCAGGAACGCCCACATCGAAAGCGCGACGCTCGCGGTCAGCATCACGTCGGGAATGAGGATGCGAGTGAAAAGAAAGAGGCCGAAGCATGTCGAGATACAGAGACCGGCGTAAAATCCCGTCCTGCGGCCAAACGCCCAGGTACCGAACGCGGTGGTTAGCCAGGCAAGCGCGATGGCGGAAAGTACGATGGGAATGCGAGCGGCCCAATCCGTCACTCCGAAGACTTTATATGAGCCGGCGATCAGCCAGTAAATCAGGGGCGCTTTCTCGAGATAAGGGATTCCATCCAGCCGGGCAGTCACCCAATCGCCGGACGTTATCATGTTGCGAGCGATCTGCGCCTGCACCGCGTCCACATCGTCCATCAGAGATGGCGGCGAGATCATGCAGCCCGCATAAACAGCGGCGGCGACAAGCAGAACAATCAGGTAGAAGTGATGACGCTTTCCATCATCCCGCGCGCCCGCATTGCTGGCACTCTGGTCTGAATTCGCCATTGTTTCATCCAAAGAAACAGCATCATCAATCCCCATAAGTGAAAACCCAGATTGGCTCGCCGATCGAGGTGAGCTTGCGCATAAGCTTGAATTCTCGATAGCTGAAAAAACTCACTGTGTTCGGCAGATGCGAATGCCAAAGCTTCTTCGAGCAGCGGCTGGAGCGGCCCGCGGAACCAGTCATGCGTGGGAATGTCGAAACCAATCTTTTTTCTTTTTAGGATTTGCGGATGGAGCTTGGAGCGCATCAGGTTTTTCAGCAATACCTTTTGCTGAGAGCCACGGATTTTCAGACTCGGCGGCAGCGTGCTCGCGAACTCGACGATCCGGTGATCGAGAAACGGTGGCCGCACTTCAATCGCATGGGCCATGCTCGCATGATCCACTTTGGCCAGGATATCATCCGGAAGAAAATATTTCTGGTCGAACCATAGAAAATCCTGCAAGTTGTCGCCTTCGGTTGCCAACTCCCGCAAGACGGAATCGAGCGCAGACGGCAGCTCCTGCTGAATCAGCCCGCGCCTCTCCTGGTCGTTGAACGTTCCACTCCAATGCACATGAGCCCTGGCCGCGGGCATCAAGCAGCCTTCGAGAAACCGTTTCAGCTTGTATTCGAAGCCGATCTTATCGTTGGATACCGGCCAATGTCTAGCGGTTGCCTGCAGCGCCCGTAGGACGGCGGGAGGAATTCGGCGGGCAGTCCTCGAAAGCAGGCTGGCGCGTTGCGTCAGGTACCCGCCAAGCAGTTCGTCGGCGCCTTCTCCGCTGATCGCCACCGTAGCGCTGGGCTTCGTCAAGCGGGAAAGGAACCAGACGGGCAGTGCGCCGGAATCCGCGTTTGGCTCATCGCAGTAGTAAGCGAGTTCGTGAATCGCCTTCGGCAGATCCTCTTCCGGATTTAGGTCGAATTCGGTGTGTTCAGTGTTGTAGCATTCCGCCACTTTGCGTGCGTACCGCGTTTCGTCAAAGCTGCGGCCGCGAAAAGTAACGGAGAAGGTCTTCAGACGCGACGAGGTCGACGAAGCGGCGTAATGCAGCAGGCTGGACGAGTCCAGGCCGCCGCTGATCCAAAAGCCTAACGGCACGTCCGATTCGAGATGTTCCTGAACGGATTGCTTCAAGAGACGATCCAGCTCCGCCTCGGCCGTCGCTGAAGTCCAGCGCGCTTCCCGGGTGCGCGGCAAGCGCCAGTAGTGGTCAGTCCGGATAACGCCGCGCCGCCATTCCAGCCATTGGCCGGGAAGTAGTTTTTCGATGCCGTCTACCAGAGTCCACGGCGCCGGGACATAGTTGAGAGACAAATAACAATCCAGGCCTTCCGGGCTGAGCCAGCGCTCAATTTCGGGGTGAATCAGGATTGCCTTCAACTCCGAGCCAAAATAGAGATCCTCGCCGCGGACTGCAATGTATAGCGGTTTGATCCCCATGCGATCTCGCGCCAGGACGAGCCGGCGGTCCGACTTACGCCAGAGCGCTACCGCGAACATCCCGCGCAGCCGGGCGAAACAATCGGTGTCCCATTCGCGGAATGCGTTCAAAACCGTTTCCGTGTCACTGCGGGTCCTAAAGCGATGTCCGCGCTGTTCCAACTCCGGGCGCAATTCCAAATGGTTGTAGATCTCGCCATTGAAAACGATGACGGTATCTCCATCCTCGGAAACGATGGGCTGATCTCCACCGGCAATGTCGATGATCTTCAGACGCGTTGCGCCGAGCGAGATGGTCTCGGACTCAAACTGACCTTGCTGGTTCGGGCCGCGGTGCTTGAGAGTTGCCACCGAGTTCTGGATACGGCCGGGTGGCGCGGCGCGACGGAGATGGGTAAAGCCCGCTATGCCGCACAATTCAGCGGCTCCCTTTCAAGGCGCCGGCGCTGACGCTGGCCGCAGTCTCTTCCACGCTGATTTTTCGAGTTCGTTCATTCCGCGGGCTCCGCCACTGCACCTGCGGCAGAAACAGCGATTGGTCGATGCGATCGTGGTAGCGGATGGCGATGTTCATGAGCGAATCGAGCAGCGAGTCGGAGAGACGATACGGCTTAAGTCCGAGGTCGATCAGCTTGGAATGCTTGGCGTTGTAATAATGTTCTTCGGCTTCAACCCTGGGAGCCGGCAAGTGCTCAATCGTCGCCCTCATCCCTAATTTCCGGGCTGCCGCTTGAACCATTTTGGCAAGTTCGAGGACGGAAAACTGCTCGGTGAACTGATTAAAAACCCGGCACTCCCCCGCTCGGGCCGGATTCAGGCAGGCAAGCTCAACGCAACGAACCGTGTCGCGAATGTCCAGGAAGCCGCGGGTCTGCCCGCCTTTTCCATAGACGGTGAGCGGGTGCGCCACCGCGGCCTGCACGCAGAAGCGGTTCAGCACCGTTCCAAAGACATCATCGTAATCGAAACGGTTGATCAGCGCCTCATCCAGCACCACTTCATCGGTCACGGTTCCGTAGACCACTCCCTGATTCAGATCGGTAGCGCGAAGTCCCCAGATCTTGCAGGCAAACATCATATTGTGGCTGTCATGCACCTTGGACAGGTGATAGAACGAACCCGGCTGTTTGGGGAAAGGCAGCACGTCCGACCGGCCATTGTGCTCGATGCGGATATAGCCTTCTTCGATATCGATGTTCGGCGTTCCGTACTCTCCCATGGTGCCGAGCTTGACCAGATGGCAATCGGGCCGCAGTTCCCGCAGTGCGAACAAGAGGTTCAGCGTGCCCACCACGTTGTTCACTTGAGTAAACACTGCGTGTTTCCGATCGATCATCGAATACGGCGCCGATCGCTGTTCGGCAAAATGAACGACCGCGTCCGGTTGGAAGCCTTCAATCACACCGGAAAGGAATTCGTAGTCATTCACGTCGCCGACATACTGCTCGATGACGTTCCCCGTGAGTTCCTGCCAGACCCGAAGCCGGTCCGTCAGCGGTTGAATTGGCGTCAGGGTCTGAACGCCTAGCTCGAAGTCCCATTGCCTCCGAAGGAAATTATCGACTACGGCGACCGTGTGGCCTTTCCCGGACAAATAAAGGGCCGTGGCCCAGCCACAATATCCATCCCCGCCCAGAACACAAATTTTCATTTTTTCGGCCAATCTGCTCCTCGCCAGCCTGTAAAACAGCCAACAGAAGTAGACGTTCAGTCTTTTCTATAAGTTACCATTCTCGGGAAAGCCCACGCCAAGAACCGAGACTGCGGACACAAGGCCCCTTTATGCTAAACTCCATTTCCTCCGGCAGGTTGCGGTCGATGGGCAGAGCGTAGAATGGCAGGCGCCGGACCAGATAGAAGATCGCAGCTTGAAAACGGTTCGAGCCGGCCGTGAGGCACCGGTCCCCTCACGTCAGTCTCAGAGCAGGCGCCGATCCCCTCAATAACGTTCGGGGTTAGGCGAATCGATTCCCATCGCCAAATTTTCGTAGCTCGTTCTTGAAAAAAAGTTGGCGGCAAAAATGCTATATGCATGGTGGTAGCGGGAGGTCATATGAGAGTGAAAGATGTGATGAGGAAGTCGCCGAAGTCCTGTGGTCCAGGCACTAATCTTGCGGCGGCTACCGAGCTGCTATGGTCCTGCGGCTGCGGCGCTTTGCCCGTGACCGACGGGAGTGGACGAGTCTTGGGAATCATCACCGATCGCGACATTTGTGTTGCGCTCGGCACGAGAAACCTCCGTCCTTCCGAGCTTAAGGCCGAGCAGGTGATGTCGCGCCCGGTGGCGACCTGCGGAGCCGGTGACGACGTTCACGCCGCGTTAGAGATTATGCGGACGCGAAGAGTCCGCCGGATTCCCGCAGTCGGCGACGGAGGAAAACTAGAGGGCGTTCTTTGTCTTAGCGACTTGGTCCTGCAGTCTCGACACGATGACGGATGCCGGCCTGACCTATCCTATGACGACGTCATGGGTGTATTGAAGAGCATCTATTGGCAACATTTGCCCGCGATGACGGCGGAGGGGTAGCGGTCGGGG
Organism: Bryobacteraceae bacterium; assembly: GCA_035314765.1. Classification (GTDB taxonomy): domain Bacteria; phylum Acidobacteriota; class Terriglobia; order Bryobacterales; family Bryobacteraceae; genus DATFZA01. The sequence goes on along the minus strand of DATFZA010000576.1, from coordinate 2,314 downwards.
CTCCCCTCTCTCATGATCGCAGATCCCCTCCCTCACGGTCGGGGCTAGCCCATGATTCCAGTTGCGTGATCACGACCGCCAGCAAGTCATCGAGAGAGTTGCGCACAGGCGCAGTCAGTTCCGCGCTCCAGTCAGTGGATAGTGGTTGCACTCCTAGGACGATAACCTCTTCTGGGGATTCACCCAAGAGTTTCATGGCCACCATCAGATCGGCGAACCCCAGTTGGTGGACAGACGGCTTTCCAGGAAGGTTTTCGAGCGCGGTGCCCTCCAATCTGATGAGCGTGCCGGGTGGTTGACCAACATCCACTGCGTCAATCACCAACAGCCGATTGAATCCCGAGATGTGAGGCAGGAGACTTAAGCCCTGCGTTCCGCCGTCTATCAGCACCACTCCCGGAGGAACTTGCGAATTCCTTTGCAATCGTTGGATGGCGTGAACGCCCACACCGTCGTCGGAGTGCACGAGATTTCCGAGCCCCAACACCAGAGTCCTCATGCGTTTCATCATATGCGGTTTGCAGAGACGAAGCGCGCCGCGCGCCAAGCTCAATAACATAACTTGGCCAGGACACGCAACGGAGCGTTGCATGCGCCAAATCACCCGATCGATTTGGCGCGTCAGCGCGATTGGCTCGGGAACTAATCTCCAATCCGGTTGGCGCGAGGATTGCAAGCTCTTTCAGCGGGAGGCTCAAGAGAGATATGAATCTGATGCCATTTTTTTTGATCTGGTCCGCGTTGGCTCTGACAGTGCTCGGACTGGCGGTTTATCGGAAGTTTCTGGCGCTCCATGAAAACGAAGTGGTCCACCTCGCCGACGGTGAAGCGAGGATGATACCGCAGCAGTCGGCCTTGGCCCACAAGTTGGATGCGATCGATCGCTGGGGAAAGCCCCTTACCGTGTTGACTTTGGTATTCGGCTTATTGATCGCCGCGGCTGAGGTGTACAACGTTTGGGGGGAAACATCACAGCTACACTAGTTGGTATCCGGCGAAGACAACAGAGCTCTTACCATCTCGGTAGCTTGCGCGGCGATTGCGCTCGCCCGGCGGCTCAGCCCTTCTCCTAAGGACAGGTCGTCGACGGGAATCCGGCACAAGAACGCCCGCCCGGTGAATCCAAAGAGTGCCCTCGAGAGAGCGACGATGTCCGCTGGCCGTGAAACGTGCGTAAGCACAGCAGACGATGGTAGTTCGTCGAGCTGTGCGAGGCCGAGTTCCGTCGCGCCCGCGTCGGCATCAATGAAAATGACTGCGTCATAGGGGGCGATATCCTCGGCCACTTCCGGCGTGAGTTGCAGCAGCGCGCGCGTCTCCACACCGCCGCTGGCGGGACCGAGCCGTTCAAGAACGCTTTGCGCAACTCCGTCGTCGCGGCGCAGACGATTTCCCGTAGCGATCAAGAGTGTTCGAAGCACGACTCCCGCGTTATTCTTCGCAAGAGGATACCGCCGGGGCCGGTCAGTTCGACGATCAGCGGCATCTGGCCTAGCGCGTGCGTCGAGCAAGAAAGGCATGGGTCATAGCAGCGGATGGCCGCTTCCAATCGATTCAGCATGCCTTCATCCGGTGGTGCGCCATTGGCTACCGGTCTCAAAAAATGGCGCGCGGTCTGCTCCACCGCGAGGTTCATGGCCTGATTGTTCTGGGCTGTTGCGATGAGCAAATCCGCCTTGGTCATCAGGCCGTCCTTGTCGACCCAGTAATGGTGAAACAACGTGCCCCTTGGAGCTTCGCACGATCCGATCCCCTCGCGACGGTTGAGCGACGCCTTGGCTTGAGTATTTTCGCCAAACAGGTCGGGATCGGTCATCAGTTCTTCGATCCGCTCCACGCAATGCAGCATTTCAATCAACCGCGCCAGATGGAAATGGAACGACTCGCAGACCACTCCTTCGCACTCCTGGTCCGCCCCGCGGTGCTTGAATTCCCGTAGTTCGCGGTCGGCGCGCGCCGTACCGGCGAATTTGGCCACGTTGAGCCGGGCCAGCGGACCTACGCGGTAATGGCCCTGCGGATAACCGAATGGCAAGTAAAACGGAAATTTCACGAAGGAATAATCTTCGCTGGCTTCGCCCAGAAACGTGAAGAAGCGTCTCGGATCCAGTCCGTCGGCAATCGTATTTCCCTTGCCGTCCACGATCCGGATCAATCCTTCGTAATACTCCAGGCTGCCTTGCCCGTTCACCGTTGCCAGGAAGAGCGACGGGAAGTTGCCCATATGCTCCACTTCCACGTGGAAAGAATCGAGCAATCCCTTTAGCCTGTCGAGCGCCATCGAAATAGAATCGACGGCCTCCGGAATCCAAGC
>DATFZA010000575.1:0-3135 GCA_035314765.1 Bryobacteraceae bacterium | reverse complement strand
ATCCAGCGGCTCAATCTTGAGGCCATCCACCGCGGCCACAGTGTGCCCGTCGTTCATCAAGTGATGCGCCAAAGTGAATCCGGCCGGCCCCAATCCCACCACCAGAACTTTGTAGCCGGTGGGCGGTTTCGGCAGCGGGCGGTCGAGATTCAGCGGATTCCAGCGCGTCAGCAGGCTGTAGATCTCAAAACCCCAGGGTAGATCGAGCACATCTTTCAACGTGCGCGTTTCCACCTGCGGAATGTCCACCGGGTCCTGCTTCTGAAACACGCAGGATTTCATGCAATCGTTGCAGATGCGGTGACCGGTCGCGGCGCACATCGGGTTGTCGATCGCGGCAATCGCCAGACCCCCGATAGAATAGCCGTCCTGCTTGACCAGGTTCATCTCGGAGATTTTCTCATCCAGCGGACAGCCCGCCAGGGTCACGCCGAAGACCGTCAGCTTGAAGTTTCCAGCTTTCTCTTTGAGGCCAGTCGAACAGCTATCTTTGCCTTGGTTGTGGCACTTGATGCAATAGTTGGCCTGGTCGAGCGAGGCGCGCAAATCCATGCCGGGATCGGTGAGATGAAACGCTTCCCGCTGACGCCATTCGTGCTTCGGAAGGGCCAAGCGAGCAACTCCATCGACCAATACCGTTTCGGCGGGGACCAGATGCAGCATGTCGAGCTTGTGCGGGACATTGAACAGCACGTCATCGTGGTGTTTGGCGATTCCGGCAGCGGACAGGCAGGCCCAGGCGGCATAGCGTTGGGCCATTTGAAGCTGGGGATCGTGCGCGGGCGCTTCTTCCAGCCAGCGGGAGACATGGGCGACAAAACTGTCTTCCGTGAGCGCTTCGCCAAACAACGCTTCCAGTTCCCGGCCGAGCGCCGGACCATCGATCTCCTCTGCCTGCTCCCTGGTGACGCCGCTGATCGCCTTTTTTACGATGAACTTGCGCTTGAACGCATAAAGCGGGGCAAGCGCATGATGCCTGGCCTGCAACTCCGCCACTTCGCCTTGAATGCCGAACAACTCACCCAGAAAATCTTCCAGGTGCGGGGCCAGATCGATGACCAGTTCAGAGTAGTCTTTGCGAGCTAGCGCGACTGGGTCGGCCCGGCCTTCCATCAGGCGGTTGAACAGCTCGATGCTGGTGGCTTGCAGTTGATTCAGAAAGGCCGCGTCCAGCCGGGCAAGACCCTCGCGTTGATAAAGGTCTTCAAACTGGAATCCCCAAACTAGACTAAGCGGCGGTTCGGAAAAGGCCATATGAATATAGGATTAGTAAGGCGGTCATCACGACGCAGATGATCGCTCAAAAGAAGATCCAGCGCGGAAGCACTTGCCTGAGCTTTTATTTTAGCGCAAGGACTTGGTTCAGTTCGACGGCGTTCTTGCGTGCCTCCGGGACGGGGGAAAACCGGGGAACGTCTCGTCCGTCCCTGGGTTTAGCGCAAGGGTTTATCGCAAGGACTTGGCTTTATTTTCGATGCGCTTGCGGGCGCTCCGGTCGCGGGTCAGGCTGAGCGCGGAAGTATACGCCGCTTTGGCTTCCGGCGAGTGGTTGGCGGCAGCTTCCAGGTCGCCGATCCGCTCCGGCCAGTCCGGATTATGGGCGTCGAGTTTGGAGGCCGCTTTGTATTCCTCGATCGCCGCGTCTTGGTCTCCGTTCTTGGCCAACAGAGCCGCGAGAGCGGCATGAGCCGCTACGTAACTGGGTTTGGAGGTCGTTATCTGGCGGTATTGCTCGATGGCCCCGGGGTTGTCGCCGCGCTCCGCGAGGAACTGGGCCAAGTTGATCCGCGAAGCCAGGTAATCCGGCGATTGCTGAAGATTCTCTTTCCACAGATCGATGGCTTCCTGCTGCCGGTTCTTTTCTCCGGAAAGCAGAATGGCATAGTTGTGACGCGCAGCGAGCAGCTTGGGATCCTTGGCCAGCGCCTCTTTGTAGTTTTGTTCAGCGTCGGCGCGCTTGCCTTCCGACGCTTTCAAGGTACCCAGCGCGTTGTAGGGTTGGGCCAGCTCGGGCGAGAGCGCGATGGCCTTGCGATAGGACGCTTCCGCGTCTTTTCGCCGGTTGATCCGCTGATAGACCAAACCCAGGTTGTAGGGAAGGTAGCCATACTGCGGCGTCAGCTTCATGGCCTGCTGATAGCTCTTGATGGCGTCTTTGTAGTCGCCGGTCTCGACGTACGAAAGGGCGAGGTTATGCAGCGGATAGGACCAGTGCACGGCGCGCTTGGCGGCATCGCGGAACGCGGGGATCGCCCTATCAAACTGCGCTTGCTCCAGGTAGGCAATGCCCAGCGCGTTATAGCCATACGCGGCGCTGGGATCGAAGCGGACTGCGGTTTCAAGCCGGCCGGCGGCGTCGGGAAACTTTTTGTCGAATAGCAGCGTGCGGCCCTCGAAGAAGTTCTCGCGGCCTTCGAGAAACAGGGATTCGTGCGTCAACTGGCGGCCGGCTTGTTCATATCTCGCGCCCTCGGCGAACTCTTCGCGAGTTTGCGGATTCTGATCGCCCTCTAAATACCGCAGCAAAATCTTCTGCGCTTCATCATCCAGCGCCACACGCAGTTCATTCTCATAACGGAAGTACTGGTCGCTCGAAAGTTCGGTCTTCAATTTCGCGAGTGACGAAAACGCGTTGTTGGGCTGGCCAGGCAAGATACGGCGATTTTGGATCGCGTCTTCATAGCGCTGGATCTCTTCTTCGGCTTGCCGGCTGGGCAGTTGGGGCTCGGGCGAAGCCGAAGCCAGCAGCACCGGCTCATCCCAAACCGGATCGTTCAATTTGCGGAACCGCGCCAGCTCCATGCCCGGCTTGGTCAGATCGGCGAGTTTGGTAGTGTTTTCGAAAGTGCCGAAATCCTTGGGATGCTGTTTGTCATCGGTCGCGTCGGCCACCGCATCGGTCACATAGCGAATCAATTCCCGAATGGTGATTACGCCATCTTTGTTGCGGTCCGCGGCGCCCATCAAGCCTTTCATCACGTGGTAAGTGAATGCGCCATGGCCGCCGCCGAACTGTGGGCCTTCAACGGAAAATTCCTTGGGGCCGCTGGCCAACAGGCCGAACAATGTGCCCGGGCTTTGGCCGAGGCCTGCCACGTCGGATTCCACCGGCGTGTTCTGGATGGTGCCGATCGC
>DATFZA010000574.1:0-4196 GCA_035314765.1 Bryobacteraceae bacterium | reverse complement strand
CCAGCCAGAATCGTCGTCCCGCTGGACTTGAAAGCTGATTTCGTCCATCTCCATTTAGGGTACAGTTCTCGACGCCCGTCAGTCAAATGAGCCGCAATTGTAGATGGAAGATCGCCCCGTTGTGAAAGGTCTTGGCGGCGCCGTGAGTCTATGTGGGTGAAGGAGAATATCCCATGGCAAGCGCCAAGAAGACTGTCGCTCAAAAGAAGGTCGGCAAAGTGATGCAGGAGTGGAAGGAGGGTCAGTTGCACTCGGGCTCCAAGAAGGGACCCAGAGTTAAAAACCAAAAGCAGGCTGTGGCCATCGCGCTGAACGAAGCGCGCAAGGCCGGCGGCGATGTGCCTCCTCCGCCTAAGGACTAGCGGCGGCGGCGCCATTCGAACAGAACGACGCCGGCGGCGACCGAAACATTTAGCGACGAAATTGCTCCCGCCATGGGGATGCGGATCAATCCGTCGCAATTCTTCTGGACCAGTTGATGAAGTCCATGGCCTTCTCCGCCGAACACAAACGCGGTTGGCAGGTTGTACGCGGTCTCCGTGTAGAGTTCGTTGCCGCGCTCGTCCACGCCGTAAATCCAGAAACCGGCGCGCTTGAGCTGCTCCAGGCACTGCGTTACGTTGCCGATGCGGACTACGGGAAGGTGCTCCAGCGCGCCCGCGGCCGCCTTGGTCACGGTTTCGGTGAGGCCGGCGGCGCGCCGCTCCGGAACCAGGACGGCCGATGCGCCCGCGGCATGCGCGGTCCGGATGATGGCGCCAAGATTGTGCGGATCTTCCACGCCATCCAGAAGCACCAACAGCTTCGCGCCGGGAAGAACGTCGTCAAGGTTCGAGTAGTCGCGGGCGGCGCCAAATGCAATCACGCCCTGATGGGACACACCGCCGCCGGCGCGATCCAGAGCGTCGCGCGGCTCAAATCTTACGGGTACGTTACGATCGCGGCAAAGATCGATGATCTCCTGGAGGCGCGGCCCGCCTGCGCCGCGGGCGATCAACACGCGGTCGATCGGGCGTTGCGCCTTGAGCGCTTCGCGCACCGGATGAACACCGGCGATAGCCTGGGTGGAGCGAGTCGTATTCTTAGTGTAGTTGCGATTTGTTAAGATATTGCAAGCATGACGGATCCGGTGATCAACGATACGTGCGAGGAAATACCGGACAAACTGTATTTCCGCATCGGCGAAGTCAGCCGTCTGGCTGGCATCAAGCCGTATGTCCTGCGATTTTGGGAGACGGAGTTTCACGGGCTGGGTCCCAAGAAGTCCGGCACCGGGCACCGTCTGTATCGCCGCAAAGACGTGGAGTTGGTACTCGAGATCAAGCACCTGCTCTACGAAAAGCGGTTCACCATTGAAGGAGCGCGCAAGGCGCTGGACAGCCGCGGCAAGGTGGAGGGATTGAAAGTAGCGGCGCCGGCGGCTCAGGACACCAAGCAGACCGATCTGTTTCATGACTCCAACGCCGTGCTGGAACAGGTACGCAAGGAACTGCGCGGGATTCTGGAATTGCTGGATTAGACGGCACGGGCTATCGTGAAACACATCCGCAAACACATCCGCTGATTCGCGCGGAGTTTCTTGAGGTTGAGGCAGGCGGGTAAATAACCCGCCGCAGATTGATAATCTGCCCCACATTGGCTTGCACTCTAGTTGGCTAGATACTGCGCACAGGCATCTTGACGATGTCGTCCACGCGCTGCATTTCTTTCACCACGAAGGGCTCACCGTACTTCACGCCGATCAGGTTGCCGTAGAAGCGGGCTACCGCTCCCAGGCGCTCCCGTATCTCATGCTGGTCCGGAAAAAGTTCCGCGCCTTGCGCGACCTTGCCGTACTGCGACTCATAGCAGAACAGGGCTGCCATGCGCCGCTCAAATTGCGCGGTGATGTCGACCACAAACGACGGCGTGACGTTGGCGTAGATGGAGGAATACAAGATCTTGTGCGGGCGGTGCGGTTCTGTTTCTTCGTCCAGTTTGCGCAGGCCAGCGAGAAAGCAGGCCTCGTAACCGACTTCGGCGGCGCGATAGTGGTCCGGATGACGGCCCTCCCAATAAGGCAGAATGACCACGCGCGGGTGAAGCCGGCGTATCTCCATGGCCAGGGTCATGCGGGCGGAGAGCGTGTTCTCCAAACGGGCGTCGGGCCAGCGCAGGTTGCCGCGCCAGGTGGTTTGCAGAACGTTCTTGGCCGCATTGGATTCCTGGATGCGTACTTCCGGTGTGCCGCGCGTACCCATGTCGCCAGCGGTGAGATCGAGAATGCCGCTACGATAGCCCAGCTCCGCCATGCGCAGCAGCGTTCCGCCGCAAGTCTGTTCGACGTCGTCGGGATGGGCGGCAACGGCGAGAACATCCAGTGCGCCGTGGAAAGCCGCCGAGCCAGACGGAGTCTCTTCAAACATCTCTAAATGTCTCTATTCCAGGATCGGATGCGGCGGCGCTCCGGCGTCATTATGTGGATCAACGCCATGCCGGCCAGAAATCCGCCCACGTGAGCGAACCAGGCCACGTCGCCGTGCGAGATTCGGGAATCGCCAATCGAACCGACTCCGCTGAAAAACTGAATCGCGAACCAGTAAAGCAGCAGAAACGCCGCCGGGATGTCGAGCGTGGTGATGAAAATGATGATCGGCACCAGCGTCACGATGTGGGCGCGCGGAAATTTGATCAGGTATGCGCCCATCACTCCGGCAATGGCGCCGCTCGCTCCCACAGTGGGGACCGGCGAGCCGGGATTGGCGAGTACGTCGGCAAACCCGGCTGCCAAACCGCATAACAGATAAAACACCACGAACCGCTCATGTCCCAGCAGATCCTCGATGTTACGGCCAAAGACCCACAAAAACCACATATTGCCGAGGATGTGCAGAAAACCGCCATGCATGAACATGGAGGAGATCAGGGTGTAGTAATGGAAGCGGTCCGGAACGATACCGTAGTGCACGATGAAAGCGTTCAGGGCATAGCGCGGCAGACTGATTTCGTACAGAAAGACCAGTATGTTCAACACGATGATGATCAGGAGCGCCGAGGCCGTGGAGTTCGTACGCTCGGATGAACGCAACGGGATCATTGGGCGAAATCGGGATGGACGCGGCGGCCGGCGTGCAGCATCAGTGTATGCGCTTCATCCAGCGCGACCTGCGCTTCAGTCAGTGCCGCGATGCCACCTCGTGCACCTAAAGCCGTGCAATTCAGGGCAGCCATGGCGTTAGACAATTCAAGCGCGTCGCGCAGGGGCATGTTCTGCAACACAGAATAACAAAACGCCCCGTGAAAGACGTCTCCGGCGCCGGTTGTGTCCACGCAGTTGACCTCGAATCCAGGCGAGTAAATGAGCTTTCCCTGACTGCGGACCAGGGCGCCAAATGCGCCGAGCGTCATGCCCGCAACTGGGATACGGTATTTGTCCTGCAATTGTTCCAAGGCGCGCATGGGGTCGGGCTCTTTCATCCAACGCGACGGGAACTCAGAGCTGGCAATCAGATAGTCGACAAACGGCAGGACTTGTTCAAAGCCGGCGTATACCGTATCGACATCCACAGTCACCGGGATGTGATTGTCACGCGCGATCTGCGCTGCCCGGGCGCAGGCATCGCTGTCCGTGCCGTCAATGTGGAGCAAACGGGCGCAGGTAATCATCTCCTCGCGAATCGATTCCGGTTTCAAGCGCAGGCAAGGGTCTCGTTTCCAAATGACGGTCCGCTCGCCGGTGCGCTCATCGATCAAGATGTACGCGGTCTGGTTGGGACAGTTGCGCCGCACCTCGACATCGGAGAGATCGATGTCGCTCGACCGCAGACTCTCCAGTTGGATGCGGCCGCGTTCGTCGTCGCCGACCGTGCCGATATATTTGGCTTTCAGGCCCAGCTTGGCGCAGGTGAGCACAGCGGTGGCGACCTGGCCGCCGGGCATGATCAGTTCGCGGGTGAACGCAATCTTACCAGCGTATTCGGGAAAACGCGGCATGAGGATCACGGTATCGGTGGCGTTGAGGCCGATACCGGCAACATCGAAAGCTGGCACGAGATTTCAGGATAGCCCGATATTCTTTAATGCTTCACGCCGGCTGAGCTTGCTCAACCGATGCGTTGCGCAATAGCGGCGGATTTCTTCCGGGTTGGTCCAGGCGTATTGACGCAGCGCCCAGCCAATGGCCTTCTGCAGGAAGAATTCCCGGGAATCGAGCGAGG
>DATFZA010000573.1:0-7446 GCA_035314765.1 Bryobacteraceae bacterium | reverse complement strand
CTCGCGATTTTGCGGTGTCCACGGGCGGCGGACGCTATCAAGCATCACCCGGATGGTTCGAAATCAGCGTGGGGGGAGAACAGCCTGGCTTCAAGGGTGCGGCCGATGCATCCACCACCGCGACGATCTCACGCCGTTTCCAGGTTACCGGACCTCCGGCGCAGGTGAATTAAGTGTATTGGCTTGGGCTGAAGGCCGGCGCCAGTGTGACAGAAGTAGCCGCGGTCTTCAAGGCCCTGCAGCCGTTTTGCTCCATGATCACTCTCATCGCTTGCTTCTGGGCAGCGGCCTTTGGCCAACCAGCGCCTGAAGCCCTTGCGCGGACCGATCCGAACTCCGTAATCGCCCATCGGCAACTTGTCGAAAAAGCGAGGCAGGGCCGCATCGAGATCTATTTCGACGGAGATTCCATCACCCGGCGTTGGGGCGCAACGGACTATCCGGAACTGCTGACCAACTGGAAGCAGAACTTCTTTGGATGGAACGCGGCCGATTTCGGGTGGGGCGGCGATACCATTCAGAACATCCTCTGGCGTATCGAGAATGGAGAGCTGGATGGAGTGAATCCGAAGGTCATTGTCCTCCTGGCCGGCACCAACAATGTGAGTGATGTTGCGTCCTGTGACGTTGCCGCCATCACGCGTTGCTTCCGCGAATGGCTGCGCGTCGCTCGTACCAAGGCCCCGAACGCCACCATTATCCTCACCGCCATCTTTCCCCGGAATGACAACATTGCGGCCATGCCGGTCATCAAACAAATTAACCGCAACCTTTCCGGACTTGCGGATGGGAAAACGGTTAGGTATTTGGACATCAACGACAAACTAGCCGATGCACAAGGCAGGCTGTTTGACGGTATGATGAACTCCGACCGGCTCCACCCCACGCTGCAGACCTACCAGATCTGGGCCGACGCATTGAAACCGATCTTCACTGAGTTGCTCGGCCCTCCAGGAAAGGACGATCGCGCGCCACCGCCAACCGGCGACCCTGGGGTCCATTGAAGTCCCACCATGCCCTTGAACATCAAGCCGAAAGAAAAATGCCGCTGGGACTTGGTCGCGTTGGGTGAAGTGATGCTGCGCCTCGATCCCGGAGAAGGGCGCATTGCGTCCGCCAGAACTTTTCAGGCGTGGGAGGGCGGCGGCGAATATAACGTGGCGCGCGGGCTGAAGCGCTGTTTTGGGCTGGATACCGCCATAGTCACCGCATTTGCGGACAACCCGGTCGGCCGGCTGCTTCAGGACCTCATTTATCAAGGCGGAGTGGACCAATCGCTGGTCCGCTGGGTGGACTACGACGGAGTGGGCCGCGATGTTCGCAACGGACTCAACTTTACTGAGCGCGGCTTCGGCGTCCGCGCCCCGGTTGGCTGTTCCGACCGAGGCCACACTGCCGCGTCCCAGCTAAAACCGAGTGAAATAGATTGGGACCACATTTTCGGCGAGCAGGGAGTTCGTTGGTTTCACACCGGCGGGATTTTTTGTGCGCTCTCGGAGACGACGCCGACCGTCGCCCAGGAGGCACTGCAGGCTGCTCGCCGTCATAAAGTTGTCACCTCGTACGATCTCAACTATCGCGCTTCGCTCTGGAAGGCGATCGGAGGAAAAAAGCAGGCACAGGCGGTCAATCGCACACTGGCGCCGCTGGTCGACGTGATGATCGGTAACGAGGAGGATTTCTCTGCCGCCCTTGGCTTCAATGTAGAGGGGATGGACGAGAGCATCACTCAACTGGAAGTCGATAACTTCAAGAAAATGATCGCCAGGGTGACGCAGGAGTTTCCTTTTCCGGTTGTCGCCACGACCTTGCGCAAGGCCACCGTGGCAAACCGGAATGACTGGGGAGCAATCTGCTATGCGGATGGCCAGTTCGTCGAAGCCACGAAGCGTCCCGGCTTGGAGATTCTGGACCGCGTGGGTGGCGGCGATTCGTTCGCGTCGGGACTCATCTACGGTTTCCTGACCGGACGTCCCGCAGAATGGGCAGTCGAATGTGGCGCCGCACACGGCGCGCTGGCTATGACCACGCCGGGCGATACCAGCATGGCGACGCTGGCTGAGGTCCTCCATGTGATGGCCGGCGGTGGCGCGCGCATAGCTCGTTAAGGAGAATGCTCGTTAAGGAGAATGCCCGTTAGGGAGAATGCCCGTTAAAGAAAACGTTCGTTAGCATGACCAAAGACGAAGTCCGCCAACGAATCCTCGACGTCCGTATCGTACCCGTGGTGCGCGCCAACACGGCGGAGCTTGCGCTCCAGGCATCCCAGGCCGTGGCGGAGGGCGGCATCCCCATTGTGGAAATCACTATGACCGTCCCCGGCGCCATTGAGGTGATTCGTCAACTGCGTGCTTCCGCTCCGGAACTGCTGGTCGGTGCGGGCACGGTGTTGGACGCCGCAACCGCAAGGCAGTGTGTGAATGCCGGCGCTCAGTTCCTGGTGAGCCCCGGATTTAAGCGCTCCACGGTCAGATTTGCTCGCCGCGAGGGCGTGCTGATGATAGCCGGAAGCCTCACGCCTACGGAAGTGATTGAGGCGTGGGAGGCCGGCTCGGACTTTGTAAAGATCTTCCCCTGTGGCAATCTAGGCGGTCCCTGCTACATCAAGGCGCTCAAAGCGGCACTGCCTCAGATCCCCATGATCCCCACCGGCGGCGTCAATCTCACGACGGTCGGTCCCTTTATGCTGGCCGGCGCGGCGGCCCTTGGCGTCGGCGGTGAACTGGTTTCCGCTTCTGCCATGAAATGCGGACATCTTGAGGAGATCACGGCGTTGGCCCGGCAGTTTGTCGAAGCCCTAAAGCAGGTAACATTCACCTAGCTCGGTTTCCCGCATGCTCCGGAGCAGCGTTACATCCAACGCCCCGATCCGCTGGCGTTTGTTGGGACAATGCGCAGGTCTCTTGCCACGCATTACCGAGAGATCCCAAATATTTCCAGGAATAGCGGGTTCAGACGTGCGGACGCGTAAGAAGAACCAGTTCACTGTTGAGCAGCTGATGCATCCCGTCAATTGAGGAAAGCGAGGACCTCATCGGGGTGGAAAGCACCGCCAGGCCGCTCCTTCAACGTTCGTAACAACCCGCTGTAATCACATGAAAACACAACGTTAGTACAGTATATTACCGTAATCCCCTAGTAAAGAAACATTAACCTGCCTACAATGAGTGGCGTTGCAAATTCAACCTAGCGCCCTATGCGGGCCTCGGTAAATCCATGATAACTAACGCTTTAGGGAGAAAACTGTGAACTACGCCAGACCACGTCTGTCTTTGCTATGGTGCTTCTTGCTACTGGCCTTCGCGTTCCACGCTTCGGCCCAGCAGGCGACCATTGTCGGAACTGTAACCGATCCCACGGGCGCCGTGATCCCCAGTGTTGCCATCAAGGCAACCCTTACCTCGACTGGACAAGACTTCAACACCATTAGCAATGTGGCGGGCCAATACGTACTGCCAAGCCTCCCAAACGGCTCATACGACATCAAAGCCGAATCCGTCGGCTTCAAAACGTTCGAAGAGAAGAACGTCGTTGTGAACGTCGGCGACCGCGCCCGTGTTGACATCGCCCTTCAGGTTGGCCAAACCAAAGAGAGCGTCAACGTGGAAGCGACAGCCCTTCAGGTCCAATCGGACTCCGGCGAGATCAGCGAAGTGATTACCGGTAATCAGGTGTTGAATCTCGCTACCAACGGCCGGAATATGGTGTCGCTAGCCGAGTTGATGCCGGGCGTGTCCTCTAACATAAATGATTTCAACGGAGTCACCCCCAACTCGAGTAGCTTTGCACTCAGCTTTAATGGCCAAAGGATTGGGCACAACGTGTGGATCGTGGATGGCGGCGAGGACTATGATCGCGGCTCGGGTGGCAAGTTCTCGATCATGCCTTCGCAGGACTCTATCTCCGAATTCCGCGAGCTGAGTTCCAACTACGCCGCCGAGTACGGCTTGGGCTCGGGCGCAACGCTGAGCATGGTATTCAAGTCGGGCACCAGGGACTTCCACGGGTCAGCCTGGGAATTCTTCCGCAATGACAAACTGGACGCTGGCAATTTCTTTACCAACTCCGCGGGTGCAGCCGCTCCCGAATTGCGCCTCAACGTTTTCGGGTTCAACTTTGGCGGCCCAGTCATCCTGCCGCACTATAACAAAGCCCGGAACAAAACCTTCTTCTTTTACAACCAGGAGTGGCGCAGGTACGTTCAGGGCGGCGCGTTCAGCCAGCAGGTACCGAACTCGGCCATGGCAAACGGAGCTATTCCGCTGTCGATGGGTGTGATTACCGTCCCAACCGCCAGCCAGTTGAGTCCCGCTGAGCTGTCGCGCTTCACCTCTCTCGGACTGGTTCCTGGCCAGCCCTTCCCGAACAATACCATCCCTGCCTCGCTGATCAGCCCGGCTGCCACGGCATTCCTGGCCACGGGCGCTTTGCCAGCGCCCAACACCATCAGCCCTAGCGGCGTACCGGAGTTCGTGGGCGGCGCCGGCGTTCCAACCTATCTGGACGAAGAGATATTGCGCGTCGACCATCAGTTCTCCGACAAATTCCGGCTCTTCGGCCACTTCGTTTTGGAACATTCGACGGCGACTTCCGAGGGCGCCATGTGGAGCGGCGATAGCAACCCTCCGGTGACAACCGTTTTCGCTAACCCCTCGTATAGCGCGGTTGTGCACGCCACGAACGTCATCAGCCCCAACGTGGTGAACGAAGTGGCGTTCAACTACAACGGCAACAGCATCAACATCGTTCCGGGCGGAATCTACCAGCGGACCACCGCCTTCAACCCACCGCGGGTTTACTCCGATACGAACTCGCTCAACCGCCTGCCGGAGATGAACTTCCAAGGCGCCGGTATCAACAACGACTATACGGTGTCGAACTGGCCGTGGACCAATCAAGCAGAGGATTATCAAATCCGTGAAGATTTGTCCTGGAGCAAGGGCCGCCACAATTACAAATTCGGCTTTGGGTACATGCTCTTTACCAAGGCCCAGGAGATCTTTGGCCAGACCCAGGGCGGCTTCAACTTCAACGGGACTTACACCGGTGACGGCTTCGGCGACTTTCTCCTGGGATACGCGCACAGCTATTCGGAGCTGGCCTATCAGGACAGCGGCCACTGGCGCGATAACAGTTTCTCGGCCTATGCGCAAGACACCTGGCGCGTCAACAACCGGCTGACCCTCAACTACGGCGTCCGCTGGGAAGGTATCCCTCACACCTACGAAGAGAACAACCGTTTGGGCAACTTCTACCCGAACCTGTACAACCCGGCCAACGCGCCCACTCTTATCAATGGCGGGAACGATATCTCGCCCAGCAGCCCCGGCCTGGGAAGCAGTCCCAATTCGGCGCTTGCCGGAATTCCGTTCTACCTCAACGGGATTGGGATCACCGGCGTGAACGGCATTCCGCAGGCGGGTGTCCAGAACCACTGGAACAACTGGGCGCCGCGACTGGGCTTTGCCTACGATCTGACCGGAGATGGCAAGACTATCCTGCGCGGTGGCTTCGGTACCATGTATGAGCGCGTGCAGGGCAACGACGAGTACAATATGGGCGCGAATCCGCCGTTCAGCGGTTCGGCGAGCTATACCGGCGTGTACCTTTCTAATCCGACCGTGAGCCTGCTCACGGGCACAGCCCCCAGTTCGCCGATTCCAGTCTCCAGCATCTCTGGCCTTTCTTTCAGTAATTACAAGAACCCAGTCAGCTATCAGTGGAGCGTCGGCGTGGAGCGGGAACTCTGGCGCGGAGCCGTTTTTTCCGCGTCTTATGTGGGTAACCAGGATCGCCACCAGAACGCGTATGTCGAGATGAACGATGTGCCGTTGAGCGCTACCACCCAACGGCTGGCCATCGTCAATGGCGCCAACCCCAACCTCTACGCGCCCTACCTCGGATTCGGTTCCATCAAATTATCCGAAAACGCGCAGAACTCCAAGTACAATGCATTCCAGACGGAACTCCGCATACGGGCGACGAAAGGTTTGACGCTACAGGTCACTTATACTTATTCCCGGGCGTACGACGAAAACAATGGAGGCCAGAATATAGACGACCTGCAAACCATCTCCAACCCGTACAACCTCCGCTACGACTATGGTCCCAGCGGGCTGGACCGCACCAACATCTTCTTGGCCGACTATGTGTACCAGCTTCCGTTCTTCAGGACCTCGTCCAATGCCGTGGCTAAGACGCTGCTCGGAGGCTGGCAGTTGTCCGGCGTTATAGTCTCGGAATCGGGTCTACCCCTGAACGTCACGCTCGCGGGCGCCAATTCGAGCGCCGGCCTGGGTAACAACGCCACCAACCGGCCCGATCTGGTTGGTTCCATCAACTATCCGGGCACCATCGGCCAGTGGTTCAACACGTCAGCATTTGCCGCTCCGGCGCTGGGGACTTTCGGCGACCTTGGCCACAACGCTATTCGCGGGCCGGGGCGAACCAACCTCAACACTTCGCTGTTCAAGGACTTCTCTGGAATCAAGTGGTGGAACCCGGAGGGCGCTACCGTCCAATTCCGGTTTGAGACCTTCAACACCTTAAACCACACTCAATTTCAAAATCCGAACACCACTTTCGGCAACGGCAACTTCGGAGTGATTAGCTCAGCCTTCGATCCGCGTGTGTTGCAGCTCGCGGCGAAGTTGATCTTCTAAACGTACCGCGTTATTTGTCATCCGCTCACTAACGTTCGCGGTTCCGTTACGGGGCCGCGTCTGGAGTTTCTACATTTTCTGAACAGACTAAAGTCCGTGCCACTTTGGCTGCCTCGTGGCACAGGCTTTAGCCTGTGCTTCGCGGCTCCGTTACGGAGCCGCTTGCGTCCGAGAGCTACCGGCGTTCTCCGGGTTCAACGCGCGGATCTCCTTCAGTAAGCTGGAATCATGGCTGCAGCCAGGACGCAACTCAAGGCAGGCGTGGTGACGCTGGCCGGCGCCGCGCTCTGGCTGGTTGCCGCGCCTCCCGCCGCCGAGAGCCCCATCCGCTTCGCCTACCGGCCAATCGATTTCAGATTGGAGAGTTGTGAGACGCCCGAGCGCCACGCACCTGAAACGATGGCTGGCGGCGTGGCCATCTTCGACTACAACAACGACGGCAAGCTGGATGTCTTCTTCACCAACGGAGCCGATATTAGGACGCTCAAAAAGAGCTTGCCGAAGTACTCCAACCGCCTGTTCGAAAACGACGGCACGGGCCACTTCAAAGACGTCACCGCGAAAGCGGGCCTCGCCGGGACCGGCTACGATACCGGCGTGGCTATTGGAGACTACGACAACGACGGTTACGAGGACATCTTCGTCGGCGGTGTGTATCACAATACGCTGTATCACAACAACGGCGATGGCACGTTTACCGACGTTACCGCGAAGGCTGGGCTTCCCACCAAACCCGACCCCGAGTTCGGCCCACTTTGGTCCGTGGGTGGCGCGTGGGTGGATG
>DATFZA010000572.1:0-7664 GCA_035314765.1 Bryobacteraceae bacterium | reverse complement strand
CTTTAGCGAACGGTACTCGCTTCACCTTCGCATTCCCCGCTCGCAACAATTCGTTTGCCCGGCCTTCCACCCAATGCGTCACGTCAGTATCGGCTGGGCCGCCGTTGGCCGGGTTGTACTTGAAGCCTCCATCCTCCGGCGGGTTGTGCGACGGCGTGACGACAATTCCGTCAGCGAGATGTTCCTTGCGGCCTCGGTTATAAACGAGAATCGCTCGCGAGATGACCGGCGTCGGAGTTACGCCGTCGCCCTGCTGGATAATCGTCTCCACGTCATTCGCCGCCAGGACCTCGAGCGCGGTCCGCTGCGCGGGCCCGGACAGCGCATGGGTGTCTTTCCCCATATAGAGTGGGCCGTCCGTTCCCTGCTCTCGCCGGTAGTCGCAGATCGCCTGGGTAATCGCCAGAATATGCGCTTCGGTGAAGGTGCCGTGCAGGGGCGAGCCGCGGTGTCCGCTGGTACCGAAGCTGACTAGCTGGTTGGGATCCTGCAGGTCGGGACGGCGTTCAAAATACTCCCGCTCCAGTCGAGCCACGTCCACTAGCATCTCTTTGGGAGCCGGTTTGCCTGCTAGCGGCGAAATAGTCGTCTCGCCGGGTATTGACGGTCTTTCTAAAGTATCGGGCATGGTCCCACCTTCCAAATTTCGGCCGCGTATTCGGCAATGGTCCGGTCGCTCGAGAACTTCCCGGAACTCGCGATGTTCAGAATTGCTTTGCGTGCCCACGCGTCGGGATCGGCATACAAAGCGCCGAGCTGCTCCTGCGCCTGGCAGTAAGCGGTCAGATCCGCTAAGTGCAAATAATGATCGCCGTGCGTCAATAGCGTATCGCGTAACGGAGCGAACACTCCTGGTTCGTTACGGCTGAAGTAGTCGGAGAAAATGAGGTCCAGCGCCGCTCGAGTCTCGGGCTCATTTTCATAATGCCAGTAGGGACTGTACCATCCCCGGCTGTTCTCGACCTGCTCTACGGTAAGGCCAAACAGGAAGAAGTTCTCCTCCCCCGCCTCTTCCGCCATTTCGATGGTCGCCCCGTCGCGCGTACCCACTGTCAACGCTCCGTTCATCATGAACTTCATGTTGCTCGTTCCGCTCGCTTCGTAACCGGCGGTAGAGATCTGGTTCGAGACATCGCTGGCTGGAATCAGCCGCTCGGCCAGGGAGACGTTGTACTCGGGGAGAAAGACGACTTTCATCCGGCCACGTACGGCCGGGTCGCCGTCAATTGTGCCAGCCAGGTTGTTGATGAACTTTATAATTAGCTTGGCCAGGTGGTAAGCCGGCGCCGCTTTGCCAGCGAAGAAGAAAGTACGCGGCGTCATTTGCGTCTCGGGATGTTCGCGCAAGCGGTTATAGAGGACGACGATCCGCAGTGCGTTCAGCAGTTGCCGCTTATATTCGTGGATGCGCTTGATCTGGCAGTCAAAAACACTGTTCGGGTCCACGATCTGCCCGGAAGTCGACTTGAGCCAATCGGCGAACTGCGTTTTGGCCGCCAGCTTTGACTCGCGGAATAATTCACGGGCGCGCTGGTCCTCGGCAAAAGGTTTCAGTTTATTGAGCTGGCTGAGGTCGGTGATCCAAGCCTCGCCGATGACCTCCGTGATTGCGCGGGCCAGTGCGGGATTCGCTTCCAGCATCCAGCGCCGCGGTGTCACGCCGTTGGTCTTGTTGCTAAAGCGATCGGGAAACATTTCGGCCAGATCTTTGACCGTCGTCGTACGCAGTAACTTCGAGTGGATAGCAGCCACGCCGTTGGTGCTGTGCGAGCCGACGATCGCCAGGTTGGCCATGCGGATCTTGCGCTGGCTGCCCTCCTCCACCAGGCTCACACGTTGGACGCGTCCCTCATCGCCCGGGAAGCGGAGACGAACTTCGTCCAGCAGCCGCCGGTTGATCTCGTAAATAATCTCCAGGTGCCGGGGAAGTAATATCTCAAACCACGCCGCCGGCCATTTCTCGAGAGCTTCGGGCAACAAGGTGTGATTTGTATAGGCTAATGTCTTCTTCGTGAGATCGAAGGCTTGGTCCCATCCCAGGCGTGCATCGTCCAGCAAGATTCGCATCAGTTCAGCAACAGCCATGGACGGGTGCGTGTCGTTCAATTGGATCGCGACCTTCTCGGGCAGCTTGTGCCAATCCAAGTTGTGTCGCTGAAAGCGGCGGACCAGGTCGGCCAGTGAACAAGCCACCAGGAAGTACTCTTGTAAGAATCGCAGCCCCTGCCCCATGGTCGTGGAATCGTCCGGATACAGCACCCGGGTAAGCGATTCGGCCTCGAGAGTCTCACCCAGCGCGCCGACAAAGTCGCCCGTGCCGAATTCCCGAAAATCGAAAGAATCCGGCGCAGCAGCGGCCCAGAGCCGCAAGGTATTGATCGTCTTTCCCCCGTAACCCACTACGGGACGATCATATGGAATCCCGATCAGGCTGGATGGCCGGCCTGGGATGACCTCAAAGTTTCCCCCTCGCAATTGGAAAGAGCAGTTCAGTTTAACTTCCACTTTCTCGTGTGGCCGGGCGATCTCCCAGGGATCCATGTCGCGGAGCCAATTGTCGGCGTTCTCCTGTTGCCAGCCATTCACGATGGATTGTTTGAACATGCCGTATTCATAGCGCAGACCGTAGCCCGTGGCGGGAAGCTGCATCGTAGCCATCGAGTCCAGGAAGCACGCCGCCAGGCGGCCCAAGCCTCCATTTCCCAAGCCCGCATCCGGCTCCTGCTCGATCAGTTCGAGCCGATCGATGCCTTTCTCCTGGGCTGCATGCTGAACAAGAGGGTCGAGCAAGAGGTTCGTAACGTTGTTCGCCAACGAACGCCCGATGAGAAACTCCATCGACAAATAGTAAATACGCTTGGGATTCTCTCGCTCATACGTTTTCTTGGTCAGCACCCAGCGCTGTGCCAGGATATCGCGCACCGAGCTGGAGAACGCCTCAAAACGCTCGCGCACGCTGGCCGCATTCGGGTCGATCGCTCTATCAAAAATCAGATGCCGTTCGTAGAACGCATTTTCCGTACCGACGAAGGGGATCGGGCCACAGCCGTACTGTTGGAGCAGTTTGGCTGAACTCGCCATCATCGCAACGAGTTTCGCGGACTCTTGGTCTAAAACAGTTTTTGTGCTCATAAAGTTTTGTTGAAGTCGACTTATGCGGTAACGTGGTGATCGTCATTCCATAGCCGGATCGCCGGCTGGGAACCGTGGTGTTCATAACCCAGCGCGCCAAGGCTCGCCGTGCTCAGTAGCAAATGCCTCCCCAGGCACCCTGGAGCGAGCGCTAGCCAGCGGTCGGCCAGAACCCGAATAAGATGTCCATGGGAAAAGAGTAGTACATTCCCATCGACTGCGCGGACCCGCTGGACGACACGGTCCGCCCGCTCGCCTACCTGTGCTGGCGATTCGCCGCCTGGGCAGCCGTCGCGAAACAGTTGCCAGTCTGGGCGCTTCGCGAGGATCTCGGCCAAGCGCAGCCCCTCGTATTGACCGTAGTTCCATTCCACCAGGTTGGGATCGGTTTCGGCCACCGGTCCGAATCCGGCCAGTTCGCACGTTCGCGCCGCCCGCTGCAACGGGCTGGTAAACACTTTGGCAACTCTCAGCCCCTTCAGCCGTTCGCCAAGCTGCCGGGCGTGGCGCTCGCCGCTTGCGGTTAGCGGCAAGTCGATAAGACCGGTATGCTGGCCCGAGAGACTCCATTCCGTGTCGCCATGCCGCGCTACATACAAAATTGGAGGTGTTTCACTCATCTAAATCTGTATCCTCCTTGGAGCATTCACACCTCAACGCCCTCTTCCTGGCTTGTGGGGCCGCCCCCCTGGCCGGCGGGCGCCTCTCTTGCTCCCACTTGGCCCGCAACCTTTCTCGATGGCCTGCTGGCGGCGGCCTGCGCCAGCTTCCAACATTCCCTGGCGATGGCCCAATCCTCCTCCGCTCGAATCACCAGAACGCGAACGCGCGATCCCGCGGTAGAGATATCGGCGTCGAGAGTAGGCAATTTATTCGCTTGATCGTCGATTCCCAGCCCAAGAAATTCCAAGTTGACGCACGCCGCGGCTCTCACGTCGGAGGAATTCTCACCCACTCCCGCGGTAAATACCAATGCGTCCATTCCTCCCAACACCGCAGCCATGCCGCCTATCGCCACTCGCAGACGATGTACGTAGATGTCGAATGCCAATTTCGCTCTTTCGTCACCTTGCTGAATCGCAGCGAGGATCTCGCGCATGTCAGCCGACAGGCCCGAAATACCCAGCAGCCCCGACTCTTGGTTCAGGACCTTGTCGATCTGCTGAGCGTCCATCCGACCCTGGCGCATAAGAAAAGTAAGGATCCCAGGATCGACGGCTCCCGAGCGCGTACCCATCATCAATCCGTCCAACGGCGTGAAACCCATCGTGGTATCCACACTGCGGCCCCCCTTTACGGCGGCGACCGAGCACCCATTACCCAGATGACAAGTCACCAATTTCAGCGACTCTTTGTCCCTGCCTAGCATTTGAGCGGCGCGTTCGGTGCAGTACTGATGATTGATGCCGTGGAAACCGTAACGGCGAATGCCATTCTTGAACCACTCATAAGGCCCGGGATAGACCGCTGCCGACAGCGGCATTTGGCGATGAAAGCCGGTATCGAACACGGCTATCTGTGGAACGGCGCCCAGAAGATTCTCGACGATTTTGACGCCCTCTAGTTCTGCTTGAATGTGCAGTGGAGCAAAAGCGGACACGCTCGAAATTTCCGCGCGCACCTCGGGCGTGATGGCCACCGGGTCCTCAAAGTGCGGACCGCCATGCACCACGCGGTGTCCCACCGCATCAATCTCGGAAGCGGAAGAGATAACACCGGCCTTCCCGCTCCATGAGGTGCTGAGCAAGTCCCTGACAACCAGCTCGCGCGATGAGACAGTCAGTTGGTCTTTTTGGACGAACCCTTTGTAGTTCTTCACCACCGTCGCGGCGGTATCGCCGCTCCACTCGATTCGTCCCTCCCAGAGGCAAGCCGGTGGATGTTCGGGGAGAGTCTCGCCAATTTCGTAAAGGCAAGCTTTTTGGCTGCTGGAACCGGAGTTGAGCACGAGAATTTTCATATGTAGGAGGACCTATGACCAGGCCGGTGCGCTATTGCTCATAATTCACGACTCTGAATGCGGGCTCGAGACTCACGTCGCCGGCGTCAACCTTATCGACCGGCACACTCCATTGCCCGGCAGAGGAGTGCGCCGCCGAACCGCCGGCGAGTAGCTGCGACTGTAAGGCCGCGAGAATCGCCAGGGTCGCGACTACCAGTACTGCTGACGAGGCTATCTTATTTACTTTCATTCTTGGTCTCCGCAGTGCCTTGCCATGCGGATTCAGCTTCTAACTTGTTGACATGTGCACCTTCAGCCGCCAGTTCGTTTCCTAATCACCTGCGCTTGACCCTTGTTGAGCAAGAAAATAGCTCCGTGAAAGCCCCCGTTGGCGTCGAGATACTCCACCGTCAAGGTATCGTACTTCTTGTGCGCAAACAGGCCAACTACCCTCCCGCCACCGAACGGCGCCGCGGTCCTGCCTACGGCCATGGGCGTGCCGCCCACCTCCTTATCCTGCGCGCCAAGGGAGACGTCCCGAATGGAACCGATTCTTATCTGGGCGGCTGAGCCATCGTCTCTCTGAAAGCGTAGAGCATCCTCTTGAATGGAAAGATTTCCGGCGCCGTTGTTCGCGATACCTTCGAGACCTAGGACATGCGTGGCCCTCAGCGGAGCGTTCTGGGCCGGCGCGCCCAAGCTCCAGAAACACACTGCGATCAGGCACGCCACGGACGGAACCAGCTTCTGAATCATACTTCTTCCTAAAGCAGTCAAGGTTCCATAGTGTTCGACCAGGACCGCGTGGCCAGCCACATCCTCCACGCACTAAGACTTAGGGGGATCGGCCGGCGAAGGATGACTCGCGCTACCTTGCCGAGGCAGCAAGAATAGTGACGAGAGCTTGGCATTTGACGGGCACAGACCGGCACGGTCCCCAGAAGGTCCCACGCCGCGCTTCGTGTTGGAGTTGCGAACACTTTGGAATCCGCTGGGAGGCTTCTGAACCACGCTGTCTAGCCCGTGTCTAGCCCCGAACGTCAGTGAGGGGACCAAGCGCCAGCCCCTGACGCAAAATTCCCGAGCTAGACGGAAGTGCTGCTAGATCAAACATTCAGCAGAACTTCCTGGCACGGCTTTAGCCTGTGCCACGGGCATTCTCGGGACGCCGCCTCATCTCAATTGTCTCTGTCCACGGTTCGGAACTTGCCGACGATAACTCAGCAATTGACGAATGTCCAGAAACCGAAAGCCCCGCCAAGCGGCCCACAAAGCCATAGAAACAAAAGCGGCCGGGAAGCGATATGGGTTGGCGGCACGAGTGCTCTACAAAGAGCCGTACCCGAAAGGGGCTGACTTTTTATGAACACTGAGCCGATCGCAAACGAAAGACTCCTCCATGAAGGGGCCGTGGCGGAGAAGTTTCTGGACGACCCGAACGAAAATTCGTTCTCTGAACTGTTCAACATATTTACACCCCAACTCGTCGCCTTCTTCCGTGCACGTAACTGCGAACTGGGTTTGGCGGAAGACCTGGCGCAGGAAGTGATGCTAACTGTTTACCGCAAGGCTTCGCAAATTCGCGATCGCACCCTGTTTCGTGCCTGGCTGTTCAAGATTGCGCGTAACGCGCTGTGCCGGCACTATGGCAAGCAGACGCGGGAGGTGGACACCGTCAACTTGACCGACCTCACTGACCGCTCCCTCGCCGCCAGTCACAAGCACGCTGGAACACCCGCGTTCGAGTTCTTGCATTGGATGGCTTTCTTGGACTCGCGCGAAAGCGAAGTCATGAAGCTGCGCTTCATCGAACAGTGGGAATACCACGAGATCGCCGCCGCCCAGGCTATCCCGACCGGGACGGTGCAGTGGCGGGTCTTCAACGCCAAGAAGAAGCTGGCGCCATATTTGACGACGCGCCAAAACATTACGCGCAAGGCTGCCTAACAACATGCAAAGGAGAAACACAATGCCGAGACTCACGCTATTAGATCCGGCCAAGACCGGAAGGCAGGCGGAAGACCTGGAGAACGCGCTCCGGCACTTCGTGGTGGGACAAGAGGAGCCGATTCGCCAGATCGTGAAAGCTTACCAGACTCACCTGGCGGGCCTGTCGCCGATCGGGCGGCCGATCGGAAACTTTCTGTTCTTGGGGCCTACCGGCTCTGGAAAAACCCGCATTGTCGAGGCAACCGCCGAGTTTCTCCTAAACGATCCTCGAGCGATAATCAAGATCGATTGCGCGGAGTTTCAACATAGCCATGAGATCGCCAAGCTGATCGGCTCTCCTCCGGGATACTTAGGGCACCGCGAAACGCATGCCCTGTTGGCGCAGGACGTGCTGAATCGGCATCACACGGACAAGATCAAAATCAGCTTCGTACTTTTCGATGAAATTGAAAAGGCCTCCGACGCGCTTTGGAATCTCCTGCTCGGTATCCTAGACAAGGGAATTTTGACGCTGGGTGACAACCGCCGAGTCGATTTCTCATCGACGATGGTTTTCCTGACCAGCAATCTCGGCGCCACCGAGATGAGTTCCCTGCTCACTCCGCGGCTGGGCTTCCGGGTTCCCGCACTCGCAGACCCA
>DATFZA010000571.1:0-10120 GCA_035314765.1 Bryobacteraceae bacterium | reverse complement strand
GAGGTGTACCATGCGGAATCCGAAATTAGACTGTATCATGCAGCATGTCGAACGCCATGTCGAAGGCCTTTTCGAACGCCATGTCCAACAAGGCTCTAGGCATCGCTTATTCTGGAACGGGGGTATAGTTTGCGTTTTCTCATGTCGGGCGCCGCGGGTTTCATTGGCTCCCATTTCTGTGACCGGTTGATTGCCGATAACCACACGGTGGTGGCCCTGGATAATCTGATGACGGGCGCTCTGAGAAATCTGGAGCGCTTGTTTGGTCATCCGAATTTCCAATTTGTCGAGTGCGACGTGGCCAAGCCGTTCCGCACCGATGGCGCATTCGATGCCGTTTTGCACCTGGCTTCTCTGGCCAGTCCAAAAGATTATCTGGAGCACCCCATCGAGACGCTGGAAGCCGGTTCTTCCGGAACGCACCACATGCTCGACGTTGCTAAAGAGCACAGGGCGCGGTTTCTGCTCACCTCCACCTCGGAAACCTATGGCGATCCGCTGGTGCACCCGCAAGTGGAAACCTACTGGGGCAATGTGAACCCGGTGGGCCCGCGATCCTGTTACGACGAGAGCAAACGTTACGCGGAAGCGGTGACCATGGCCTATCACCGCGTGCACGGCCTCCGCACCAACATCGCCCGGATCTTCAACACTTACGGCCCGCGCATGCAACTGAATGACGGACGAGTGGTGCCGGCGTTCCTCGATCAGGTGTTGCGGGGCGATCCGATCACGATTTTCGGCGACGGCAGCCAGACCCGCAGCTTCTGCTATGTCGCGGACCTGGTGGAGGGCCTGTACAAGCTTGCCATGTCCGAGGAGCGCTATCCGGTAAATCTCGGCAACCCGCAGGAATTGACGATTCTCGAGTTCGCCGAACAGATCCGGCGTTTCACCGGCAGCAAGGCCCCGTTGGTTTTCCAGCCACTGCCGGAAGACGATCCGAAGAAACGGCGTCCCAATATTGCCAAGGCCAAGAAACTACTTGGCTGGGAGCCAAAGGTCTCTCTAGAGGACGGACTGCGCGAGACGGTGGCCTACTTTCAGGGCCAGCTGGAAGCAACTCCAGCGTAGCCCCGGCCGTCAGTGAGGGGACGAGCGCCCATCCCCTCACTCACGTTCGGCGTTAGACACTCAAGGGAACAAAACCGGCCGCTCCTCCGTCTGTCACATAGCGATGAGCCAGCGGCTAAACCCCCGTGCGTCCTTTCTTGAGGCCGCCCGTATTGCTCTCGACTCTCTCGGCAAGAACAAGCTGCGCAGCGCGCTCACGCTGCTCGGGATCATTCTAGCGACCACCACATTGATCGCCGTTACCGCGCTGATCCATGGCATGAATCTGTACATTGCCGACAAGGTTTCCAACATGGGCGCGGACGGATTTCGCATTGTCCGCATGGCCTGGTTCGGCCCATGGGATCCCAAGAAATTCTTCGAAATGCAAAAGCGCAATCCGCAAATTACGCCTTCCGAATACGAGTTTCTTAAGAATAAGGCAACCTTGCTCAAGGAACTGGGCATGATGACCTCCAAGGATGCGCGCGTCTCGTGCGCGGGAGTTTCCGTGATGGGCGTCAATGTACAGGGGATTACCGACAACATTCCGGCTATCAACAATGTCAATGTCGAATTGGGCCGGGCCATTGCCGGGGAGGAAGTGCGCCGCCACGCGCGGGTAGCGTTTATCGGCAACGATCTCCGCAACCGGTTCTTTCTGGGCGTCGATCCGGTAGATAAGACCATCGAGATTGAGGGCGTCCCGTATCGGGTGGTGGGCTTGGCCAAGGCCTTGGGCAGCGTCTTCGGCCAGTCGCAGGACAACTTCGTCATGATCCCGATTGAAAGCTATTTCAAGACGTATGGATCGCGGAATGGAATCCGGCTGGTCGCCAAAGCCATCGACCAGCAGCATCTGGAGCAAGCGCAGGATGAAACGCGAATGATGCTGCGTGCCTATCGCGAGCTGCGTCCGAACCAGGATGACAACTTCACCATTTTCGCTTCCGACACGTTTGTCAGTTTGTGGGAGCGCCTCACCTCGACCATCGCGGGAATGGCCGTCGGCATCGTGTCGGTCTTCATGGTGGTGGGCGGCATCGTCATCATGAACATCATGCTCGCGGCGGTGACTGAACGTACGCGGGAAATTGGCATTAGGAAATCGCTGGGAGCGCGGCGCCGGGATATTCTGAACCAGTTCCTGGTGGAGTCTTCTTTCCTCGCGGCGTGCGGCGGACTGGCGGGTGTACTGCTGGCCTGGATGGCCGCGATCGCGGTCCGATCCTTCACGCCCATGCCGATGGCGCTTCCCTGGTCGTCGGTAATCTTGGGCGTCGGCTTGTCGGCGATTGTCGGTTTATTCTTCGGCATCTATCCGGCCCGTCAGGCGGCGAAACTCGACCCGATTGAAGCCCTGCGGGCGGAAAAGTAAGGGACTGCCATGAAACAATCACTCCAACCGCTCCCTGATGGTCGCGGCTCTGAAGGCAACGACACTCTCCCCGCCGTAAGCCGGAGCAAGGTGAACAGCACCGCGGGTTTTTCGGTCCATACCACGACCGAGCCGCGACCGTTAGGGTGCGGACCGGAAACAATGGCAACGTCGTTCATGACGGATCCTACGCTGTGAACCGGCGCGCTCTCTCCAACGCCCTGCTGCTCGCGTTTGCCACCATGCGGGCGCACAAGTTGCGCTCGCTCTTGACGGTGC
The DNA here is from genome assembly GCA_035314765.1 of Bryobacteraceae bacterium. GTDB lineage: Bacteria > Acidobacteriota > Terriglobia > Bryobacterales > Bryobacteraceae > DATFZA01. Next base: position 7,410 of record DATFZA010000571.1, on the reverse strand, counting down.
TGGGCGTCATCATGGGCACCGGTACCATCATCGGCGTCGGGTCGATTCTCAACGGATTCGACGGAGCGATGACCGCAGTCCTGCGCAGTTTTGGGCCGAACTCCATCATCGTTTTCAAGTTTCCCGTCGGCTTCCGCGTGAACAATCTCAGTCCCGAGGAGCGCACGCGAAAGAACCTCACTTTTACGGACGTTATCAATATCCGCGACCGGTGCAAGGCGGTGAAAGAAGTGTCCGCCATGCTGTTCCCTAACCGCAACACCATCAATGTCCACTACCAGAGCAACGACATGTACGATGTCAATTTATTTGGCACCGATGAAGGCTACGCCAATGGCGGTCAAGTCGACATTCATCTCGGCCGGTTCTTCACGGAGGAGGAAAACCGTCTGCGCGCGCCCGTGGCGGTGGTCGGACAGGATATCGAGAAGGGGCTGTTCGCCAACGTCGATCCTATCGGCAAGACGATCAACGTGGACGGCCATGAGTTCCAGGTGATCGGAACGATGCTGCGGCCGGCCGCTTCGTTTTTTGGAGACACGGATAACCGCGTGTTGCTGCCGTATTTCTCCATGCAGCGGCTCTATCCCGGCGCGCGCGAGAATGCGATCGTAGTGAACGCCGAGAACGGAAGGCTGGCGGAGGCGCTGGACGAAGTGCGCACGATACTCCGTATTGACCGCCGCGTCCCCTACAACAAGCCTGACGATTTTGCACTGTCGACGGCCGATCAGATGGTGGCGGACTTCCGCCAGATTACCGCGATGACCTTCCTGGTGATGGCTGTGCTCAGTTCCATTGGACTGCTGGTGGGCGGCATTGGAGTGATGAACATCATGTTGGTTTCGGTGACGGAGCGCACGCAGGAAATCGGCGTGCGGAAAGCGCTAGGCGCCCGGCGCAGCGACATCATTCTCCAATTCCTGCTGGAGGCCGCGGTGCTGACCAGTCTCGGTGGGCTGATGGGCATTCTCTTCGGCTGGAGCATTGCTCTGATCAGCCGGCTGTTCTTCCAGTCGCTGAACGCCACCGTACCCATGTGGGCCGCCGTTGTGGGGATTGTCATGTCGGCGGCCGTGGGAATTTTCTTCGGAATCTGGCCGGCCAACAAGGCCGCGCGGCTGGATCCGGTGGAAGCGCTGCGGCACGAATAAATGTGGGGCAGGATAGTATCCTGCGGCGGCTTATTAAGCCGCCTCGGCGCGGGAATATAACCCGCGCAGCACAGGCTAAAGCCTGTGCCACGAGGCAGCCAAGGTGGCACGGACTTTAGTCTGTGCAGAAAATGTAGGAACTGTAGGCGCGGGAAAATGACCCGCGCAGTCTCGAAAACCTGACCTCGCCAAACGCCTGGGGGGACACAGCTACGATAAATTTCGATCGAAGGAGTTCGGACTTGAGCCCGCTGTGTCCCCGTCCGCGCCGCAGACTCGCGGGTTTTCATGTTCCTCTTGTGCGCCCTGGCGCGCTCACGCTCCGGGCTCGTCCTTGTCCAACTGCAACGTTATGGACCCGATGGGGAAGCTCATGCGCACCCGAATCTGCACCGGCAAATGCCGGGCGTCGTCGGTCAGCCAAACAAACAGGCGGGCGTTCCGTTTGTAAAGCACATTGTTGAAGACGAACGACTCGTAGCGGATGGTTTTGAAGGTGCCGGCCTTAGTGGTGATTTCCTCGCGATCCTGGGCTTCCACCCGGACCATCGCGCTCTTCTTGCCATCGCTCATGGGCAGTTGCGCGGATTGGCCCGGCTCCAGTTTGAGAGTTCTCAGTTTATAGAGACTGCCGCTGATATCGGCGGCGCACGCCGGTATCTCGACTTCGGAAGAACGGATCACCGCGTTCTTTATCAAATCGCGCTCCAGATAAATGGCCTTGTTGGAGGCGTGATCGTAATTCACTTTAGTGGAAAAATGTTTTTTGCCCTCATAGCCTTCCAGATCGGTATCGGAGGTACAGAACGCGCCCTGAAGGCGCGCCGAATAGTTGTCTTCCAGTTTGTAAAGCTTCGACACCAGTCCGCCGGACTCGACGTGGATTTGGCTGCTCCAACCGTTAGCCGCCGGGCGCAAGATGAGATGGGCGCTTCCCGCGTAAATCAGCCTCCACTCGATGCTATAGGTGAGCGCCTCGGAACTGGGGAAAACGGGTTTTTGCTGCGCACACAACGCAGGGATCGCCAACAGAGCAAGAAACCGGAAAAGCATGAAGTCCAAGTTTGGCAGAAGAAGGAAGGCGCCCGCAATACTCTACACATATAGGGATGCATGGAATGGCGGAATCGGTTTCATTTAAGCTGAGGCATGGGTCAAAATTGGGACGCGCAAACCTATGACACGCGTCACCGGTATGTATTCCAGTTTGGCGCAGGACTGGTGGATGACTTGGCTCCGAAGCCGGGAGAAACCGTGCTCGATCTGGGTTGCGGCACTGGACACTTGACCGCGGAAATCGCGCGTCGTGGCGCCAAGGTAGCCGGCATAGACCGCTCTGAAGATATGATCGCGCAGGCGCGCGGCAGCTATCCGGACCTGGAATTCGCAGTGGCCGATGCGCTGGAGTATCGGCCGGATCGGCAGTTTGACGCGGTATTCTCGAACGCCGTGCTGCATTGGATTCAGCCTCCGGATCGAGTGATTCGCACCATACACGCAGCCTTGAAGCCGGGCGGCCGCTTTGTCGCCGAGTTCGGCGGCAAAGGGAATACGGCTTCCGTTCTCGCCGTGACCGGACGCAATCCCTGGTATTTTCCAGGCATCGTGGAATACGGCTCGCTTCTGGAGGCGAACGGGTTTGAGCTGGTGCGCGCGCTGCTTTTTGAGCGGCCCACGCCGCTCGAGGGAGAAGGCGGATTACGCGACTGGCTCAAAATGTTTTATCAACCGCCGTTGCCGGAGGAACTGATTTCCGCGGCGGAAGCGCAACTGCGTCCTACGTTGTTTCGCGAGGGAACCTGGTTTCTGGATTACCGGCGGCTGCGGATTTCCGCGGTGCGGGTGGCCTGATGCGCTGGCTGGCGCTGGCGGTCTTTGCGTGGCTGGCAATCCTGGTTGGCCGGGGGCAGGCGGTTTTCTTCGACGAGCCGGTTCGGGAGGCCGTGCACCGGCATGCTTCACCGCTGTGGACGACGATTCTAAGAGCGTTCACGTTTATCGGCGAACCGGGAGTGTTTTGGCCCGCGGTCGTGATTATCGTGGCGCTCGGATGGCGTAATCATCGCGCGAGCGCGATCAGGCTGGGAGTGGTGATGGCGGGAGCGGCGGTACTCGAGATCGGAATCAAGCTGGCGTTTCATCGGGCGCGGCCCGAGGCATTCTTCGGCGCTTCGCCGAAATCCTATAGTTTTCCCAGCGGCCACGCTTTGTATGCCGCGTGCCTCTATGGAGCGCTCGCGAGCCTGGCGGCGGCATCAATCGCCAAACGATTCATCTGGCTCGTTGCAATGTGGACGGCGGCGGGGTTGATGATCGTGCTGATCGGCTTTTCGCGCATCTATCTGGGCGTGCACTATCCCAGCGACGTTCTCGCCGGCTGGTCGATCGGCTGGTTCTGGATGCGCTCCGTGCTGGTGTTCAAGGCATGAGCGAAATCGTGGTTGTGCTCAATCCTAAGTCGGGGCCGGCTTACCGCCGAGTTGGATTGGAGGACTTAGAACGGCGGCTGGCGGCCCGTGACGTAACGGCTCGGGTGATTCAGTTGCGCCGGCATGGAGAGATTCGCCAGGCAGCCGAGGAAGCGATCCGGGGTGGTTGCCGGGTGGTGGTGGCCGCGGGCGGAGACGGCACGGTGAGCGCGGTTGCCGCCGCGGTTGCCGGCACTGCCAGCGCGCTCGGAGTGCTGCCCATTGGGACGCTCAATCACTTCGCTCGCGACTTGGGCATTCCGCTGGATCTGGACGCGGCGATCGAGGTGCTGGCCAAAGGACACAGCGAGTGCGTCGACATCGCGGAGGTGAACGGGCGGAGCTTCGTTAACAACTCGAGCATTGGCATGTACCCGCGCATCGTGGTTCTGCGCGAACGCGAGCAGCGGATCGGCCACAACAAGTGGGTGGCGCTGGGGCTGGCGGTTCTAACGGTGCTGCGGCGATTTCCGTTCTGGACCGTGCGCGTGCATGTGGAAAATCAGGTGAAGGAGCTGCGGACGCCGTTCGTCTTCGTGGGCAACAACGAATACGAGTTGGAGGGGCTGGAACTTGGCCACCGCGGGGCGATCAACGGAGGGCGCCTCTTTCTATACGTGGCCGCCCACACCACGCGCTTCCGGCTGGTTCGCATGGCGTTGGGCGCCTTGCTGGGGCGGCTGGATAAAAAACGCAGTAGCCTGGAAATGTTCAATGTGACGGAGGCGTGGATCGAAACGCGGCGCAAGCGCGTGCGCGTCTCGACCGACGGCCAAGTTTCCTGGATGTGGAGTCCGCTGCATTACCGGCTGCGGCCGCTGGGGTTGAGGGTGATCGTGCCGTGAGGCCCTGTGCGATCAGGAATGTCCAGTGAGGACTCTGGTGCATCTGTCGGACATCCACTTTGGCCGCTTCGACGAGAGGCTGCGCGCGCCCTTGATCGAGCTGGTGGGGCAGATGCGGCCAAATTTGGTGGTGGTGTCGGGAGACCTGACGCAACGGGCGCGTCCGTCGCAGTTTCAGGAGGCGCGGCGGTTTCTCGATCAGCTTCCGCAGCCGCGGCTCGTGGTCCCGGGCAACCACGATGTGCCAGTATACCGGCGGCTGAGCAACTATCGGCGCTACATCTCAGGCGACCTGCATCCCTTCTTTCGCGACCCGGAAATCGCCGCGCTGGGCATCAATACGGCGCGGGCCTGGATTTGGAAAAACGGGCGGGTGAACCGGCAACAACTGGCGCGGATTCGAGAGCATTTCGGGGCAGTTCCGGAAGGCGTTGCGAAGATTCTGGTGACGCATCATCCTTTCGATCTGCCGGCGAAGCATGGCGCGCGGGATTTAGTGGTGCGTGCCTCGCGGGCCATGCTCACGGTGGCGGAGTGCGGGATCGATCTATTGCTGGCGGGGCATTTTCATATTGCGCACGCCGGGCACACGGCGCTGCGCTACCGGAGCGGCGGGCGGGCGTCGATCTTCGTGCTCGCGGGGACGTTGTCGGGCAGGTTGCGGGGAGAGGCGAATTCCTTCAATGTGATCCGGATTGGTTTGCCAGTCATCGAAGTGGAGCACTATAGCTGGGGAGTTGGAGGATTCAGTGTGCGGGAGACGCAGCGGTTTGTGCTGGGCGCTGGCGGGTGGGTGAGGGGGTAGGCGCGTGGCGACTCCGCGGGTGGCGCTCGGGGACACCGCTGCGATCGTTGAAGAGGACGATTTCGAACAGCAGCCCGCAGTGTCCCCGGCGGCTTTGGACGCGGGCCTTGGTGAAACGCTGGCGTTCAGCTATTCAGCGGGTCCCAAACCGGCGGGAGATTCAACACGAATCCCTCTACCGGGTCTTCGCCCTTCACCGATTCGGGGTTGCTGAGTACCTCGACGCCTGCGTTTGGACGGTAGATCCCGACACTGCGGTTCTCGGGATCGATCATCCATGCGAGCCGCGCACCGTTGGCAATCCACTCTTCCATCTTCTCCCGCAGGTTGCGCACGCGGTCGGTCTTGGAGCGTACTTCTATGACAAAATCAGGACAAAGATGCCAGTAACTCTCGATCATGGCAGGATCCAGTTTTTGAATCCGTGTCTTCAGCGTCCAGGCGGCGTCCGGCGAGCGCCTGGCGCCATTGGGCAGAACAAAACCCGAGGCGGCATCGGTCACGGCGCCTCGCCCATCCCGCCGCGTCCATTCCTTCAATTGATTCAGGACTTCGCTGTGCCGCATACCCGTAAGACTGTAGTTGGGCGGCATGACCAATAGTTCTCCTTCCGCCGACATCTCGAAAAACAAATCCGGATGCTCCGAGCAGAGTTTGGCGAACTCCTCATCTGTCATCGGGTGTGCAGTGAGTATCGCGGGAAGGTATTCTTCGCCGATGGTGAACGCCATAGATCGATTTTAGCGTCTGACGCGGGTTGACTCGCAGCTATTGAGACTCGCCAAATACAGTAACGGCGCGCCCAGCAGGCGGGCTGATAAAGCTCCGCGCGCGGGTAATAACCCGCGGCTGGCACGTTGACAACTGTTGACAACCTGCCCCGCGTCAGATCTTCTAACTTTAGCGGTTATTGCGGTACACTTTGCCGGCCTTCATCACAAACACTACGCGCCGCACCGCCGTGATATCCTCCAGCGGGTTGCCCTGAACCGCGACCAGATCCGCCTGCATGCCGGGAGCGATGGTTCCGATCTGGCCGCCGAGACGCAGCGCTTCCGCGGCAAGGGATGTGGCGCTGATGATGGCATCCATGGGCGCTTGATGACCGTCCTTCACGCGATAAATGAACTCTTCGGCGTTGCGGCCGTGCGCTCCGGCCACGCCATCCGTGCCAAAGACAACCTTCACGTGATGCTTGATCGCTTTTTCGAGGACCGCGCTCATCAAAGGCAGGCCTTTCTCCATGTACGCGAAGCCTTCCTCAGTGTAGTTGCCGATGCCCAGAAATTTGGGCTTGTTGTCCAGATAATTGTGCAGCACCAGAAAATTCGGATCGAAGTACACGCCCTTGTCGGCCATCATCTGGAGCGTTTCATCATCCAGAAAAGCGCCGTGTTCAATGGAGGTGCATCCGCCTTTGATCGCTGCCTTCGCGCCGCCGGGAGCGTGGGCGTGCACCACGCTACGCAGACCGAGCGCCGTTGCTTCCTGACAGGTCGCGGCCACCTGTTCGTCCGTCATGGTCTGCGCGCCGCCGTCGCGAATGCTGGCGGTGGCAAACAGCTTGATGACGTCGGCGCCATCGTCCTTCATCTTGCGCACATACGCCCGGATCTGTTCCGGCGTGCCGGTGTTTTCATTGACGGAACGGAGCGAAGTGATGATGCGTGGCCCCGGTATCTTGCCAGCGGCGATCAGATCGCGCAAGTCGCCATCGATCGCCGCTCCGAGGCTTTGCACGGTGGTGAATCCGCCCATCAACGTCTGGTAGGCATTGCCTTCGGCGTATAGCGCGGAGCGCGTGGCGGAGGTTCCACTGACCTGGTCCAGGCGGTCTTTGTCGTTGAAGAACCAGCCGATGTGCACGTGCGTATCGATCCAGCCGGGCATCAGGGTCAGACCGGTGAGATCGTAAGTAGCCTTGTCTTTCGCACCGGCTACCGAGACAATCTTTGCGCCGTCCACCACGACCTGCTGATTTTTCAGGACATGGCCTTGGCCGTCGATGATGGCGCCGGCTTTGATGACGACCGGCTGGGCTCGCGCAATAGCGCCTGCGAGCGCTAGGCACAAAATCCATTTCTGCGTCATTTTGGTTTAGCTCCCGGGATCTGTTCCGCGATCTTTCCGGCGGACCG
>DATFZA010000570.1:0-17023 GCA_035314765.1 Bryobacteraceae bacterium | reverse complement strand
AGTGCGTCCGTCCGAAGATCGCGAACGCACAATCAGCGGATCGGCGTTGACCAATTCGGTTACGAGAGGGATGTCCCCGGCGACCGACGCGGCGAAAATGTCAGGCTTCGGCGCGGAGGGAATTTGGGAACTGGCCAATCCGGAGGCTGCGGACGCCAGAAGAAAGGACCGTCGTGTGTTTTCCATGAGCCAATCGGACCATCCTGGCGCAGTTGGCGCAAGACCGGCCAGATCAATTATGCATTAACGGGCAAGTTACACGCGCTCTCCGAGATAGGGAGGAGTGTTAAGGCTGGCCGCGCGCGGCAAAACGGCATTTACCGAAGCAGCGCACTATACTGAAGCCGATGGCAGCTTCTACCGGGACCGACGCCCGTGTCCTGCGCTTTGGCGTATTCGAGCTTGACCTTGCCAATTCGGAACTCCGCCGCGCCGGCGTGCTGGTGAAGCTCTCGCCGCAGCAGTTCCGGCTGCTGCATTACCTGGCCAGCCATACTGGCGTGATTTGTACTCGCGAAGAGATTCAACAAGCTATCTGGGGCAACGAGGTTTTTGTCGACTTCGATCGCAGCCTCAACGTTCATATCGCGCAAATCCGGGCCGCGCTGAAAGACGACTCCGACGCTCCCCGCTTTATCCAGACTGTGCCTCGGCGCGGATACAAGTTTGTTGCGCCGGTGGAGCAGAATGGCGCTCCGCCGATTGAACCGTTGAAGAAGATGCCAGTCCGGCGCTGGGGAATGTGGGTGGCAGTGGCGGCCGCTGTTGCTCTTGGTCTCTGTGCCGGCATCGTGTGGACGGTCTTGAGCGCCCGGCACCTGCCCATGCTCGCCGTGCTGCCGTTTGAAAATCTCACCGGCCACCCGGAAGACGCGCCAATTGTCGAAGGCTTGACGGATGAAATGATCTCTGAATTTGGGGCTATTCAGCCCGGCCGGCTGGGCGTGATCGGGCGGACGTCCGTGATGCACTACACCGGCCGCGCGCCGGCCCTCCCGCAGATCGCGCGGGAACTGGGCGTCGACTACGTGGTGGAGGGCAGTCTTCGCCGGGAAGACAGCCAGGTGCGTGTGTCTATCCGCCTGATTCGAGTCAACGGCCAGGCGCAATTGTGGAACGAGACTTATGAAGTGACTGGTCCCAGCCGTCTAGAGTTGGAGGAGCAGATCGCGGCTCGCGCCAGTACAGCCGTGGTTGCCAAGTTGTTTCCCGCGGCCAGTGTCCATCCCCGAACCCGCGTTCCGGACGCCGAAGCGTACGCGGCTTTTGTGAATGGGCGCTATCTTCTGCAAAACAGCCGCGCCGGCACACAGCGGGCCATTGAGTTTTTCCAGCAAGCCGCGAAACGCGATCCCGCATTTTCGGATCCGCTGGCTTCGCTGGCGGAGGCATACGTCGGCTTAGCGCTATCGGGAGTCGCGAACACTCCCGACGCTTTCGCCAAAGCGCGCGAATCCGCGGAAGCCGCGCTGAGAATCGACCAGAGCAACGCCCAAGCCCACAACGCGCTGGCCAACGTCAGCTTCTGGCGCGACTGGAATTGGAATGAAGCCCATACGCACTATGAGCGCACCTTGGCCATCAATCCCAGCCTCGCGCGGGCGCATCACGACTATGCTTTTTACCTGTTGGTGACCGGACATCCCGAACAAGCGCTGGCATCTCTGCGCCGGTCGATCGCGCTCGATCCTCTTTCGCCCCAGGTAAACATCGATGCGGGCTGGATTCTGTTGCAGGCGCATCATTTCGACGAAGCCATCGCGCAAGCGAAGCGCGCCCTCGAGTTGGAGCCGGGGATGAGAGAAGCCGAAGCGTGCATCGCCCGCGCCGAGCAATACCAAGGCAAGCGAGGCCCGCGCGCGATGACTCCGGAAACAACGAACCCGTACGACCAGGCGCTGGTTTACGCAAGCCAGGGCCGCGTGGATGATGCCATTCGGGCGCTAGAAACTGCTTATACGCAGCACGCGATCCAAATGCCACTTCTGAAAACGGAACCGGCTTTTCTGGGGTTACAACAGGACTCACGTTACCGGGAACTCATCCGCAAGCTCGGGCTGTAAGGGGGCGGGCCGGGACGGCGGAGGCTGCTGAACTCCTGGGGGCGGCGCTGACACACTGCAGGCACGCGTCCATATAACGGCGGAAATTCAAGAATGCTTGTAACTTGGTGATCTATTTGTTTCCTGCACCTCGTTCTGGCGATAGAGAATACGCCGGTTTTCACTTTGTGCTCTTCCCAGTTCTCCAATGGAGCACGAATGGAGCACAGTCACGGCTACCTGGGAGTGTCTGTGTGCAGCCGTTGAAGTTGAATAGTGAGGGCCCGCTCGAACGGCGTTAACGGAATTGACTAAATGTCTTCAGAAGCTTCATGGTCGCGTCGTATTCAAGGCGATCACCTTCAAAATCACACCGGTAGAGGCCTTGTAGGTTTGACGGTAAGGTAACGCCTCGTTCAACAAGCAGAATCACCTTCTTGCCGTATAGAGCCATAGCAGCACCGATCTCAATGAGTACGTTATCGTTCAACTTCGTATACTCATTGCCATCAGCATCAAGGTATTTGCCCTCTCCACCAACATGGATGACGCCAGCTCCACAGGAACGCATATCCTCAAATACTTTTTCCGGGACAGGTATCGCCGTCGATTCCCTCTCAACCGAAACAACGGGATCGAAATTTCCAAATTCTAGGAGCTCCTTGATTTGAGCCACAATGGCCTTCTGTTTGCCGTGGGAAATAAATACTCGATTCAGTTTGGCATCGAAGGCCAAAGTCGCTGGCGCAACGGACGGCGCAGGCGGCGGCTGCGTGACTGGAGGCTGTGTCGCTTCGTCCGTCTTTGTGGATAATGAGTCCACAGTCCCCGGCGTATCGTGTTCGAGCAATCCGGGCGTCGCGGTTGGGGCCGGCACTCCCGGCGAATCGAGACTCACAAAGGGTCCAGTGGGCGTTTCCCTAATGATCCCCGCATACCTACCGTTGGCCTTAATTATTCCAAGAGCAGATGGAATTCTGTCAGCCGGAAGGCTGAACCCTCTGAGTACGTTGGTTGCTATCACGTCGCTTGGCAACTTGGCGCGTCGATAACGCTCAAAAAATTCTTTAAGAATCCGCGGTTTTAGAATCGCTTCTCGCCGAGCAACAAGGTCCTCAACTTCTTGTTCCGGCGCCACAAGCTTCCGACCGAGTGGCATCAGCTTAATGACGTTCGCGTTTATGCCACCGTCGGTTAAGCCGTAGGCAATCGACGCTCCTGTCAGAGCTGGCCAGGCGCTGCTCGTCGGACTTATTCCAAGTGCGAGCGCAATGTCCGGAGGTGGCCCGCTGTCGCCGGCAAAGTTGTCAACGATAGCGGAGGCGATTTTTTGAGCTTGCTGAAGCGTCGTCTGAGGGAAATCTGCCTGCTTGAAATAGTTCCGCTTCTCCACTGGCGCAGCGGTCTTGCCCTTGTTGACTGGTTCTGGTGCTTTGGATTTCTTGGCCATTCGGCTGCCCTGCTTCAGACGCGTTTCACTATACTGCCCATTATCGCTTGTCCCCTGCGGGTGGACTGTCTCCGGTCCGCTGGCGTGTCGTTTGTTGTAGCCATGAACGGCGGCGACTTCAACCGTAGAAATCATAGCAACCGACGCGCATGTGCACTATGGAGGGAGTGCAGAGTGCGGCAAGATGCCGCATACGCGCCAGCGTTCACACTCCGTTTTCGTCCGCCACGAAGCGCCTAAGCAAAGCTTAGGGATGGTGTCTCTCTCTATGAAGTTCCACCTGCCTTCTTCCGCTGCTTTTCCCCAGCAATGGTACCTCTCTCTATGAAGTTCCATCTTCCTTCGGGGGCGGCCCCAGGACCGCAGCCGCCGCCGAACGACGTGGTATGTTGCATTTTGATTCTGTCATCAGCAAGCAGCAGCGCCTGAGGCAAATTCTCAATGTCTGTGTTTTCATACCGCTCAACAGGCCATGGAAGGAATTCTGGGATAATCTTCGCCTCGCGTTCGCTTAGCTTAGCTACGCTAGATCAATCCCGACGCAACTGCCGATAATAGAGGTACAATCACCAAGGTCCTATGCCGGAGCAGATCACTATACCGATTTCAATGTTCGAGGTCACGATTCGGTATGAGAAGCCCGTCATTCGGCTCCTCGCAGATCGCGCCGAGATCATCCAGGCTCTGTTCGACGCTTTCGGCGAGTATGAACCCAACGCCGACGACCTCGAGGTGGTCAGCACGGGCAAAACTACTGAGCAAGGCATCAAGCTGCGGCTCGCTTCACAACGCATAAATCTTTTCTTTGGAGCGACACTCTGCAAATTCACGAAGGAAGTTGCCATTTGGGCTGAGGCCGACACGATACTCTCCACGCTGGTCACCTTCGCGAGAATCCTGACGGAGACCGGCGGAGTTGCTTTGGGTGAGAAGAATTCGGTCCTATCTTTGCATTTGCAGCCCAAGGCCGTGCCGTTCCAAGATATCCTGCGGCCCTTCATTACTCCTGACATTCGGAATTTGGAATCAGCCCCACTGCGCGCCATGGCGGTCGTCGTCCGATGGCCGGGGCGCCGCGTTACTCTAGACGGATCCGCCCAGCTTGCGAACGGAATCTTTGTTCAGATGGAGCGCGACCATGCCGCGAACGCCAGTTTCGATGATATGAAGCAGCGTATATACGACGATGAGGTGGCCATTCTAAGACTGCTCAATGTGGAGGAGGTGGATGAATGAGTGCTTCCGTCCAAGGCCTCAACGATGTCTATCTGGGTCAGAACGCGCAGGTCCCCCTCCAGGATCTTCCCCGGAAGGGCCCCCAGCGGCATGGCGCAAACATCCTGGACATCACTCAGGCAGCGGTTTTGTTCGAGCAGAGCCACGAGCGCGCGCGCCGAGACATCGAGGATCTGAGGACTTCCTACGTATTTGCGGACGAATCTGTTGCCCGCTTTCTGTCAAAGCATCGCGCCCTCCCCAGCGTCCTGAGCGATGCGGTTGAGCCCCTGCGAAAGTTTTTCGGCACGGACAAAATCTTCCGTCTTGAAGTTTCGACCGATGAGGATGAACTGCGCACCCTATACGTAGTCGTCAGGTGGACAGGAACTCCGGAGGAAGCTGGCGCAGCAATCGATCGCTTCGATGACGCTTGGTGGCTGGAGCACATGACGCCGGCTGTTTCGAATCTCAGTTTCACCTGCGACTTTGCGTAATGGCTGCGACCCCGTTCAGTTGGTCAAACTTCCTAACTCTGGCCGTCACGCTAAGCCACAATACCGACGAAGCTTCTCATCGGTCATCAATTAGCCGGGCCTATTATTCTGTCTATCACATCGCCACTGACAGAGCCACCTTACTCGGCTATGTGGCTATGTGCCGCCCGGCAAGAGCGAACACACCGCCCTTTGGAGCCACTACCAGAGTCGCCCAGATAAACGTTGCAAGAAGTTGGGAGCCATCGGGTTCCGCATGAGATGGCGGCGCACCCAGGCCGACTACCAAGCCGTTGTGCCGCAGATCGCTACCAGTGTCTCGCCTCAAATCTCGGACGCCAATGATTTCTTGAGCCGCTTGCAGAACTTGCCTGCTCGCCTTCCGAATCCCTGACAGTGGTGTGCGAGCGGCGTTTGAACGCTACTCGCATCCAGCCTACCTGAAGGCTGGGCAACCATCCTGCACATTCATGACCACTGCGCAGTTGCGGTATCCACCAAACTCACGAAGCCGCCGAAGCGTGCGTTCTTCCTCAAGTCCATTTGCCCTGATGTATTGAACTTTGTAGCAAAACGTGTGATCGCACCCGCCTTCAAGGTGGTCATCAACCCGCTGAAACAGATTTCTAGCTGTTGCCTGGGCGCTGGTAGCTCTTTCTCCGCCTTCAGTTCCTCCGCCTTCCGGAGTTGGTGAAGAAGTGCTTGCCGGCGTTGCTCTTCTGGTTTGTCGGGCATCGTCATCGCGATAGGGAAGAGCGGTGGGCACGGGGTAAAATCGAGCGGGATACGACAACGGGACGCAAATCGCGCATGAGAAGGTAGTTTGGTGCGGATGAGAGGACTTGAACCTCCACTCCCTTGCGAGAACTAGAACCTGAATCTAGCGCGTCTGCCAATTCCGCCACATCCGCACAGTCGGTGAGGGGACACTGTTATTGTCGGCGACGCAGGCGCGGCATGTCAAATTCCGGCGCCGCTCTTGGCTCCGCGCGCAGTTGCAGAATCAGCCGCATTACCAGGTGCTCAATCTGGTTGGCCACGTCCCGGAAGACTTCTTCGCTTTCGCCGATTGGGTCGCGAACTTTCCAATCTTCCACTCGGGGCGCGGTCACGACGGCCGGCAGCTTCTCGCCCGCCATGTTGACGATGGCGTCAAACGGACCGCTCGCCAAGGCCGATTCCAGTGGCTTGGGAAACGCCGCGTTCATGGCGATGTTCTTCTCCGCCATGGTCTTGATGGTCAGCGGAGAAACGATATTGGCTGGAAAAAAACCGGCGCTGTGCGGCTCCAGCACGTCCTTGCCGTAGGCGCGGGCGAAACCTTCCGCCATTTGGCTCCGGCAGGAGTTTCCGATGCAGAGAAACAACACGCGCTTCGGCTTCATTTCACTTTTTCCAGAAACATCCGATGAATGCGTGGGTCTTGGGTCAGCTCAGGATGAAAGGTCGCGGCCATGTGGCGGCCTTGCTCCACCAGAACGGGGTCGTTCCGGTGATAAGCGAGCACGCGCGCCTTAGGACCCACCTGGCGAATGATCGGAGCGCGAATGAAGACCGCTTCCAAATCGCCCGGCCATCCCTCCGGATGAATTTTCGCGATGTGACTCTCCAATTGCCTCCCATAGGCGTTGCGTTCGACGGTCATGTCCATCAATCCAAGCGATTGCTGTGCCGGATTTTGCACGTGGTTGGCGATCAGGATCGCCCCGGCGCAGGTACCGAAGATCGGCTTGTTCTGGCCAAAGGCGGCAAGTGGCTCGAGCAGCTTCTCGCGATCCAGCAGCTTGAGCATAGTGGTGCTCTCACCGCCCGGAATGATCAAAGCGTCGACGGCGTCCAGGTCGCTGGCTGAGCGCACGGGCAGCGCCGCCGCGCCGGCGCGCTCCAGTGCCTTTTGATGGGCTTCAAAATCGCCCTGGAGCGCCAACACACCGATGGTTTTCTTACCAGCCACGAGTTTGCAGGAGTTCGCCCTCGGGAATCTTGCCGATCTCCAGGCCAAACATGCCGATGCCCAGCTCTTCGCTTGCTTCCAGCAGCTTCACGGGGTCGTTGTAGTACGTGGCCGCCTTCACGATGGCGCGCGCGCGGGCTTCGGGGTCGTCGGACTTGAAAATCCCGGAGCCCACAAAGACCGCTTCAGCACCGAGTTGCATCACCAACGCCGCGTCGGCCGGCGTGGCAATTCCGCCCGCCGAAAAATTCGGCACCGGCAGTTTGCCGTGTTCGGCAACCCACTGGACCAATTCCAAAGGCGCGCCCAGGTTCTTCGATTCATGCACCAGCTCCTCTTTGCCGAGCACGGTGAGCTGCTTCATTTCTTTGACAATGGTCCGGATATGGCGCACGGCTTCCACGATATTGCCGGAACCCGCTTCTCCCTTGGTGCGGATCATGGCTGCGCCCTCGGCAATGCGGCGCAGCGCCTCGCCCAGGTTGCGGGCGCCGCAAACAAACGGCACCTTGAAATCGCGTTTGTCGATGTGGTGCTCTTCATCGGCCGGAGTCAGCACCTCGCTCTCGTCGATGTAGTCCACTCCCAGCGCTTCTAAAATGCGCGCTTCCATAAAATGGCCGATACGCGCCTTGGCCATTACCGGAATACTGACGGTCTTCATGATTTCGCGGATCTTGCTGATCGGCGCCATGCGGGCGACACCGCCATCGCGGCGGATATCGGAGGGCACCCGCTCCAGCGCCATCACCGCGGTGGCGCCGGCTTTTTCGGCAATCACCGCCTGTTCGGCATTGGTGACGTCCATGATTACGCCGCCTTTGAGCATTTCAGCCAGGCCCGTTTTCAGGCGGAAACTATCGTCGAGGTACATTGCGACTCCTTTTCTCTTGTGTTCAAAAGACTAATCAAACCAGCGCCGGCGCCTCCAAGTCACTAGCGGCGCGAACCCGTTCCAGTTCCTCAGTGAAGATGCGGCCAAGCGTGCGAATCCCGGTCTCAATCTCGGCCGGTGTGATGCCGGCGAAGCTCAAACGAAGCGCGCCAGGGTCAAGCCTTCCCACCGCGAAATACTTGCCGGGCAAATAGGAAACCCCCTCGCGCTCGGCGCGAGGCAGCAACTCGCCTGCATCCAGCGGCTGCGGCAAGCGGACCCACAGATTCATCCCTCCGCGCGGCTCGGTCCAAACGGTTCCGGCCGGCAAATATTCGCGGCACGCGTCCAGCGCCGCTTTCAAACGCTCGCCGCCGGTTTGCAACACGTGCTGGCGATGATGTTCCAGCCTTCCGGATTCGGCAAAGCGTAATAGCACGGCCTGCGAGAGTTGGTCGCTATGCAGGTCGCTCCACTGTTTGGCTTCGGTCAGCTTCTGAATCAAGGGGCGCGGCCCGATCACCCAGCCGATGCGCAGACCCGGGAATGCGAGCTTTGAGAAACTTCGCAGCAAGACGGTATCGCCGGATTCGTCCAGGCGCTTTAGCGTCGGCGGCGTGTCTCCTTGATACGCCAGCGCTCCGTAGATATCGTTTTCGATGACGACCGCGCCGGCCCGGCTCGCCAGCCGCAGCAGATGCTCCCGCGCCTGTTGTGGCATGGTAGCGCCAGTAGGATTCTGGAAGGTCGGAGTCAAGATAACCAAGCGCGGACGCTCCGTCTTCAAAGCGTGTTCAAGCGCCTCGAGATCGATACCCTCGGGACCAACTGGCACACCAATCACACGCGCCCGCGCCCGCTGAAAGGCATGCCGGGCGCCCGGATAAACCGGTTCTTCCACCAGCACCGTCTCGCCATTTGGGGCAAGTGTCCGTTGCAGTAAATCGAACGCTTGCTGGCAGCCGCTGGTGATCAAGATATCGTCGGATTCGCGCGCCTCACCTTCCACGCGAGCAAGGTCGAGCAAATAGCGGCGCAGGGGCGCGTAGCCCGCGGGAGAACCAAGCTGCAAGATTGTCTGTACTTCGGGTCCAGCGATCACTTCGGCACACGTAACGCGAAATTCCGCGATTGGGAACAAATGTTCCGATGGCCGCGAGGCGGAAAAACTAATCGCGCCGGCGCTGGGCGTGACAGCGGCTTCGGTCGGATCGAGGAGTTCGCGCCAATTTACGCCGCCTTGATTTCGTTTCGTAAACCCGGGCCGGGGAGGATGCGGTCTCGCTACAAAGCTGCCTCGGCCCACATGACCGGTAATCAGTCCATCGTGCTCCAGCAACTCATAAGCTGCCGAAATGGTGGTCCGATTCAGTCCAAGCTGGCCAGCCAATTCGCGAGTGGCTGGCAAGCGGAAGCCATCTTCCAATTCGCCTGAAGCAATCTGCTCACGAATGGACTCATAGACTTGACGGTACAGCGGAGCTTCGGAGTTCGGATCGATGTGACCAATCGAGAGCATGCCAATACCTCATAGCATACCAAATTGGCTGACCTGCCCGATCCCAGAGCCTCAACCTTTCTGAAGCATGACCTCCGTCGACTTGATCACAACCGTAACCGTGTCACCTTTCTTCAGGCCGAGTTCCTCGGCGCTCTTGCGTGTGATCACGCTCTCGACCACGTTCTTCCCGACCCGCACAGTTACGTGCGCCATAACGTCGCCGAGAGTCACCTCGGCAACCTTGCCAACCAGTTGATTGCGTGCTGAAAGAGTCATAGACTCAGCATGGCACGATAGAGACGGCCTTAGACCACGTTGGTGCGGACGTTGCCCGCCACGGCGGCGCGAACCGCCGGGTGACGGGCATCGGCGGGCCGCAAAGCATCGCTCTCACTTCGCAAGCGCTGGCGTATCCGTTGTCCCACCGCTTCGGTGCTCAAGAATCTTCTTACAAAATCACTGCCCGCCGCGGACAATCTGGCGCGCAGATCGGCGTTGGTTGCGATGCTCCGCATGTGGCTGGCGGCCTCCTCCACGTCGGGCTCCGCCCATACACTTCCAGCATCGTATGGTTTGCAGTTCGGCCCTACTGGCACTAGTTTGTAGTCCACCAGCAGTGAATTGTCCCGCAGCGTGAAGTCGACATTGCCGGAATAGTTGGTTACGATGACCGGTTTTCCGAAATACATGGCCTCGGCTATGAATAGCCCAAAACCCTCTGACCGGTGCAGGGACACGGCGCAATCGACGCACTGGGTGAGAGCGTACATCTCGCCGCGCGTCAGAGTAGAGTCCATGATCCGGATGGCGCTGGATGAACATGCCCTTCTCAGTTTTTCCATGTGATCGGGAACCGCATCCGCATGGTTGACCTTGAGCACCAACTGGTACTGGGAGTTTGAACCAAAGGCCTTCTCGAATGCGCGAATGGCGGCGATCGGATTTTTCCGCTCCATCACGCTGAGGGCATCGAATGCATATAAGAAAACGAATCGGTCCGGCGCCAGCCCAAAGTACTGGCGGTCCATACCGGAGGGAACTTCCGGAGCGATGGCGTGCGGAATGCAGAACACCGGAATGCCGGCTTTGCGGCTAACGGCAGTGCGGCAAAAGTTACTGGCTGTCCAGATTTCCTGGTACGGCGCGAGCGCGCCGATCCAACGGTCGGGAAACTCTTCCAACTCCCAGTGCCAATAGCCGATATTGTGGCGATTCGAGTAAGCGGCTGGATCGAGGCTTCGCCGGACAACGTCGGTCTGGTCGGCGTTCACATGAAAGAGATTCACGGAGTAAGGGAAATCGCCGGACATTGAATCTTTGGACAGCGAACCGTTGGACAGCGAACCTACGCTTTGGTCTCGTTTGCTGCTGGAACCCGGATCGTTGACACAATACACGCTGGCTGGCACTCCAGCCGCGCGCAGAGCGGCATAGGCGCCGCGGGCAGACTGGCCAATGCCCGTCTCGGAGTGGAAATATCCTACCAGGTTGACGCCGAATTCTTTCGGGTGCTCGGAGATCGGCGCGCGGGGCTTGGGAAGAGACTCTGAGTGGAAGGCGGGCGGCTTTCGAGCGGGCCAGAATTTCGCCCAAAACAACGGCAGGCGGTTGAGCGCCCTCCTCACGAAAACCGACGCCGCCATGCCCCGTAACGTCAATTCATAGCGCAACCGCGCCGGCGCACTGGGTAAGGCATTCAGAACCGAGCGCCATTGTTCTTTCATCGGAGCGATGTTATGCGGCGACAGATTGTGTTCTTCTCTGCCGTAGGTGAGCAGCCAAACCAGAAACCGCGCGCTGTCGCGGCCGCATGGATCGGGAAAGTAACGCTGCAATTCCGGGCGGGCTTGGTAGATCGCCGCGGCGAGCCGGGTCAGCCGGAGGCGGGCATTACCGTTGGCCTTGCCGTTAGCGGACGCCGCGCTCTCTCCTATCATTTCGTTAGTAAACGCGTTTTGTGCAGCCGTGACCGGCCATGCCGTTGCTTCGCGGTGATCCTTGCACGTGCGCATGGCGTCCGCTATCGTGGTCAGAAATACTTCGCCTAAGCCGTGTTCCACTTTTCCGCGGACCAACATCCACTCCAGAAACCGCTTGTAATTGCCGCCGAAAATATCCGGCATCGCGGATTGAACGTCCGTTCTAGTGCGATAGATGCGGTACGCCAGCCGCGAAATGCCGGGCGGCGCGCCCATCTCATCCTGGACTGGGCCATTCCATATTTCCAAAAAGGCCGCGAACCCCTCGTCCGAGAAAGGGTCGTCAATCGCGTCGAGCAGTTCCGGCGCTTCATTGTGAACGGGCCGCCCCACGTCTGGTATATCGACGCCATTGCGAAACCTGGCAAACGTGTAGGGCCATTTCTTACAGGCGGCATAACCCGCCGCCAGCAACTCCTCGCGGTAGGCGAGCAACAGTTGTTGTGTTGCGGCGGGAAGATCCTCTATCTTGTGGCGGTTCTGGTGGCGTGACAACCGGTGCGGTTGATTGGCATCGAAACCACTGAAGTGAAAAAAGCCTAAGGGAAAACCGGCAATCTCGTAGCCATGTTCGGAACGGGAGATATGGCGATGAGAAAGGTTCCAATAGGCGACATTCAAGGTTGGGTCGCGGAGAATGGCGACGCCTGGAAACATGCCCGGCGCCAGATCGATCCACCTTTGGTCGACAAAAAGGCCGCGCGGCAAGTCGACTACGCAGTGATCGTACAGCTTCTGCTGCCACCAGGCAAGGAATGCCTCTGTCTCGCCGCTCCTGGCTATGCCGATAAAGCCCAGATTGTAAGCGCCGGATCGCAGGATGTCTATCTCGGCGGGCCTTCTATCGTCTTCCAGCGAGCCCGTCAGGTGGGGTGTCAGCACGATGTTAGCGGATTCCAGCGCCTCGGTGATGCGGCTCAAAGGCGAATAGATCTTGATGTCGGGATCCAGATAAATGATCCGCTCAAAGGGATAGTGTTTGAAGAGATACTCGAATATATATGGCTTTACAGCAGTGCTCAGCTCCAGGATCGTGTACTTGAAGTGAAACCAGTTAGACCGGGGAATCGGCAGATCGCGGGAGAACACTATCTCAAAGTCCTCGTCTTGGGGGTCGAAGTATCCATCGATCTGATCGACAAGTATGACGAAGCGCCGCCAGTCGGGATGATGTTCCGCAACTGAGCGCATCAGCACGCGCGCGTAAGGAAGATAATTTTTTGCGATTATCGTAAATATAGCTGTCACATCCCGCATAGCAGCCTCAGAATGTTTTCGAACTCGCTGAGTTCCCCTTACCGTTTTCCCGCGCCGCCGCCGGCGTCCTGGCGCCCAGCGCACGCGTCAGTTCCGCTTCGAGCGCAAGTGCATATCGTTCGGACTCCAGCCGCATTTCCTCACGGCGCCGGTTGTCTTCCAATAGACTTTCCGCATATCGTTCGGATTCCCGCCGCATGTCCTCGCGGCGCCGGCTCTCCTCCAAGAGACTCTCCGCATAACGCTCGCTTTCGGCGACGATTTCCCGCAGACGCCGATTCTCCTCCCGGATGCTCTCGATAAGACCTTCGGCTTCGCGCCACGCCCCGTCACGGCGCCGGAGTTCCTCCAAGAGACTATTCGCATGCCGTTCCGACTCTTGCCGCATCTGCTCAAGACATCGGTTGCTGTCGAGGAGGCTATGGGCGTAGCGCTGGGCTTCGCCGGCCATCTGGTTGAGTTGCCGGTTCTCTTCTCTAATGCCCCGCAGGAATGGCAAGGCTGAGTCGGCGTCTTCGCGCTTTCCAAAGACTACCGGAAAGCGATTGCCAGAAACCGTATTGAGCGTCCGGGCATCCATGTAGCACCCACTCAAAGCCCGGCGCGGCGCCCCGGTATGATTAGTGTCGCTGCGATGGAGCAGCCAATTGTGAAGCAGCACTGCCTCACCGGCGTCCAGTTCCAGATATTCGATTGCGTCCTCCGGACAATAGTGTTGCACGTCTGAGGCGCTGATCGTGCTGCCTTTAGTACTAAGCAGACCCAAGCGGTGGCTCCCCGGTATCACCTGGACACAGCCGTTCATTCGCGTAGCCGGATCCAAGGCGATCCAAGTTGTAACCAACGGATCCCGATCAAGCTGCCACACCTCACCACCATCCTGGTGCCAGGGAAGATAGGTGCCCTTGCTTGCGGGTTTGTTCATCATCATGACCCGAAAGACGGAAATGCTCGCGCTTCTTCCGTACTGCCAGGCGCAAATCTCACGGAAAACTTCCTGACGAATAAGTTCTAGAATTAGCGGATCGGTCTCCAGTCCTTGTATCTTCCGGTAAGCCAGAGTCGCTACGGGGTGACCGCTGACCGGGTCCGGCAAATCCTCATAGGCGCCACCTGTGTCGAGCTGCATCTGGAGCGTGGGATAGCGCACTCGGCCCAGCATGATCCCATCGAGCCGCTCCTGAAGAACCGCCAACTCTCGCGCCTTCAGCACTCGCCCTAGCCGCAGGTAACCTTTCCGCTGATAGTCTGCCCAGGCTTCGTCACTAATGATGCGCGGCGCGACCGCCTGGTCGTGCTCCTGTTCGTGGTTCAAGGTCAGGCGCGCCGGCGGACAAGGGAGTTTCCTGGGTGCCTGCACCTCAAGGCGCAATGCAAGGCAAATCTCGTTCCAGCGCCGTTTTTCCTGAATCGCGGCTTCGGCCCGAAAACGCGCCAACGTATTGGCGATCGCGCTTCGCTGGGACCACAGTTCCATGGCCAGAGGCAGAAAAGCACCGTCTTTGGCCTCGTCCAACGAAATGCACCAGCCTTCGATACCGGCGGCACTGAGGGCCCCGTGGAGTTTGGTACGCGTGTATTCGTCCTGGTAAATTCCGAGCGGCGCAACTCCCGCGGCGGCCGCGAATATCAGGGGGTGATAGCGCGTCGAAACCACCATTGCCGCCTGCTCGACCAGCCAGCGAACCTCGCGCGCTTCCCAGAGATCCAGCAGCAGGAGTTTCGAACGCAACTTCGTGGCTAGAGCGCGTCCCGCAACTGCGTCTGACAAGGCATCGCCCGCGTCGGGACCGCCGACGTGCGGAACAAACACCAGAACCGCCCCCAGATGTTCCGACAAAGCATCCAACTGGCTCGCCAGCACCGACAAAGCGGGCTCGCCTTCAACGGCGCTCAAAGAAGCATCGAGGGTGACCAAGATCAACGGACGCCGCTCGCGCCGCAGGTCCTGTGCCCGCTCGTCTTCCACTGCGAGAGGTTCCAGGAAGAACGCATCGTCCAAGTGCTGGTGCAGCCGGCCCGCGGAAACTCCCAGCGCAACGGCAAGCGCGGCGGAAGGCTTCTCGCGGACGCCCACCCATGCGGACCGTTGCAACGGCCCGGCCAGTAAACTGCGCTGGCCTTGAGTCAACCGAGGACCCAAGGTCTGGCCCACGATTGCCACAGGTATTTCAAGCTCCTGAGCATATTCCATCAGCGCCACTCGTTCCAGAATCTTTTCGGGCCAGGTAGCGCAGAGATTTCCACCGCCGGACACCACCAGCCCCGTCGATTGTCGCAGACGCTCGCGGAGTTCCTCGCCGAGCCAATCCGCCAGCAGCCTGGACCGGTCGGGCGCATCCGCCATCGTCTGGGTCCAGCTCTCTGCGGAGTGGCCAGCCGGGATGGACGGAAAATAGCATGAGTTCACAGCGTATCGTCTGCTGGTCCACGCAGGATCCCGCGAAGGCACAGTGAACTCGACGTCCCCTATGAGTTGGCGAAACGCGAGGAGATTGGCCTCCAGCATCGCTTCGTCGCCCAGGTGATAGAGACTCGGCCCGCCGGCATCCGCCACTACCAAGAGCCGCGTCGGCCTCACTGTGCCAGCCTCCGGATCGAAAACCGTCTGGCTCCGGAAATGAACCGTTTTTGGGGCGTGATTTCCGGGTTCGGCATGGAGTAAATGGTAACATTTCGGGATTTACCCGAATTCGATGGGCCAATCCTGGGCGAACCGGATTTTTCCTAATCGGCTCGGCCGGGTTTGATATCTGATATGTTATAGAGGCTATGAGTAACTCCGGCGATCGGCGATCCTTCTTGATCAACGCAGGGATGACTGTGCTGGCGGGGACAGCGGCGATGGAGGCGCAACCGCCAAAGCGCGTCCGGCTGGCGATTATCGGAACGGGCAACCGCGGGCTGGCTCATCTGGCGATTCTGAAAATGATGCCGCAGTTCGAGGTGGTCGCCCTGGCCGATCCCACTCCGGAGAATCTCGACCGGGGCGCCAGCCTCGCTCCCGGCGCCAAGACCTATTCCGACTATCGCCGGATGTTGAATGACAGAAACGACATCGACGCGGTCGTCGTCATCACGCCGAGTTTTCTGCACGCTGAAGTAACGATCGCGGCGCTGGAACGCGGTCTACCCGTGCTCTGCGAAAAGCCCATGGCGACCACCGTGGAAGATGCCAATCGCATGATTGAGGCGTCGCGCAAATCCGGAAAGCTGCTGTATATCGGATTCCAAAAGCGCCTGGTCCCCGCTACCGCCAAAATGCACGAACTTGCCGCGGCGGGGGAGATCGGCCCCATCGAGTTTGTCAGCGGCAATCTTTTCCGCGGCGACTGGAATCCTAAGAGTTGGAAGTACACCGATCCGAAAACCGGCGTCGCCACAAATTGGCGCTACCTGACCTTTACCGAGGGCAGCGCCCTGCTGGAGGATGGAATCCACGAACTCGATTCCCTCAACTGGATCGTCAACGATCGCGTGCTGCGCGTCACCGCCGCCGGAGGCAACAACGTTTACCAGCAGCGCGAAACAATCGATCACGCCGCCGTCATCGTGGAGTATGAGAGCGGAGTGAAGCTGAGTTTCGATTTCTGCCTATTCGCCCCCAATGCCGGTCCGGACGCGCGCCGGATGGTTTTCATCGGCAAGGAAGGAACGATGCAACCGGAAAACGGCAAAGTTGCGATCCGCAGCCGCTCCGGCAAAGAAGTTCGCTACATCGAGGTCCCCAGCAACACGCCCAAGAACTTTACTGCCAACGCCGTGGGTTCAGCGCAAGACCCGGAGACGTATCAACAGTACCTCGCATTCGCCCATGGACTGTCGACCGGCCAGTCGTCTGGCGTTGGCCCGGAGGATGGTAAGACCGCCATCAAGCTCGTACTGTTGGCGGAACGCTCCCTCCGTACTCATCGCATCATGAATTGGAACGACCTGCCGGCCTAAACGGTTTCCATGAACCGCAGACACTTTTTGCATTCCGCGATCGCCGCCTCCGTCGCCGCGGCGGGCAGCCAGTCTGCGCCCATTCTTCGATTTGGCCATCGGCAAGCAAATATGGTGAATGAACCGGGCGTGGCTGTGTTTGACTTGGCCAAACAGATACCCGGTCTATCCGGCGTTGAACTGCAAGTTTTTTTCAAAGGCGCCACTCTTTGGGATCAGCCGACGCTTCAGCAGTATCGGATTGCGGCCGAGCGAGCGGGGCTGACGATTCCTTCGATCGCCGGAGTGTGGCCGCCTGGCGCCTCGCTG